>JAUIGA010000184.1 GCA_030430125.1 Chloroflexia bacterium
CGCGCTTCGAACGCCTCGTACCGGTGCCGCAGCCAGTCCCGGTCGGAAATCACCTGGCTCTGCGGGGAGGCCGCGGCCCCGATCTGGCTGCCGCGCGGCCTGATCGCGAAGTAGGCGTCTGATTCCGCCGCGCTCGTGCGCTCCGCCACGCCGCCGATACGCACCTGCCGCTCCAGGTCTGGCCAGTAGAACAACAGCGACACCCGCGGGTTCTGCGTCAGCTCGGCACCCTTGCGACTGTCGTAGTTCGTATAAAAGACGAATCCGTCGTCGTTGTAGGACTTCAACAACACGGTGCGCTGGGACGGTTGACCATCGCTGCCCACGGTAGCCACAATCATCGCGTTAGGCTCGGTCACGGACGATGCCGTCGCCTCGTCAAACCAGATGCGAAACTGCTCGAACGGGTTGCGATGCGCGGTCGATTCGCCAAGCCCATCCCTGTAGTACTCCCGTCGCAAATTGGTCGATCGACTCTTCATTGTTTCGTCTCACCCTGTCCCGCATCGGCGAATCTGGCGCAGCATCTCCGGCATGATGCCGCGTTGGCGTGGCGCATGCAACCGTGTCCCCAGCAGCCGGACACGATCCAGCCAGCGCGCCGAGCCAGATCACAGGTTCGTCGCCAGACTGCTGACGAGCGACGCCGGATTGGGTACGATACCCGCAGACAATCGCTTTCCACGTCGCGGGGCAGAGAACGCCGGTCCCGCAGCGCCGCACGATCAACGTCGACCCCGCCAATGCACAGGAACAGGAGTCATCCATCATGGTGACCATGCGCCAGGTCCCACCACGCTCCGAAGATCAGCATATCTCCGGCCTGTCGCCGGAACAGATGGCCACGCTGCAGGAAATCGAGCGACGTGTCCTCTGGCTCTCGACGCTGATAGTCCACTACGCCAACAATGTTCGAGAGAACCCGGACAAGCCCACCAAGGTCGGTGGACACCAGGCAAGCTCCGCATCGGTGGTCTCCGTTCTCACCGCGCTCTACTTCCACTTCCTCCGCGCCGGGGACCGCGTGTCGATCAAGCCACACGCCTCCCCCGCCTACCACGCCTGCCAGTATCTGCTCGGCAACCTCGACAAGTCGTACCTCACCACCCTGCGCGAGTTCGGCGGGCTGCAGTCGTACCCCTCCCGCACCAAGGACCCCGACCCCGTCGATTT
Organism: Chloroflexia bacterium; assembly: GCA_030430125.1. GTDB lineage: Bacteria > Chloroflexota > Chloroflexia > Thermomicrobiales > UBA6265 > JACCVC01. Next base: position 1,174 of record JAUIGA010000184.1, read on the forward strand.
CTCCACCGGCTCGGTAGGGCTCGGGGCGGTGGCGCCGGTGTTCGCCTCGCTCGCTGCTGACTACGCGAAGATCAAGTTTGGCGAGGTCACCTCGAACCGCTTCATCTCGCTGATCGGCGATGCAGAGCTTGACGAAGGCAACATCTGGGAAACAGTCGCCGAGGATGCCGTCAACGATCTCGGCAACGTCATCTGGATCGTCGATCTCAACCGGCAGAGCCTGGACCGTGTGATTCCCGGCATCAAGGCGGCCCACCTCAAGGCGCTGTTTGCCGGCGCCGGCTGGAACGTCCACGAGGCGAAGTACGGAACCTGGCTCGAATCGGTCATGGCCGGCGAGCATGGCGACGCGCTGCGGGCGCGAATCGACGACATGTCGAACGAGGAGTACCAGGCGCTGATACGCATCGAAGATGGCGCCGAGCTGCGTCGGCGGCTCGCCGATGTCGCCGACCGGGAGCGCCGAAATGCGATTCTCGCGTCGGTCAAGGACATCCCCGACGATCAGATTCAAACCCTGACCGCCAATCTCGGTGGCCACGACCTGCCGAAGCTCATCCAGGTGCTCAACAAGGCCGACGCCGAACGCGACGCCCCGTCGGTAATCTTTGCCTACACCGTCAAGGGCTGGGGGCTGCCGATTGCCGGCGACCCGCTGAATCACTCCCAACTGCTCACCGGCGAACAGATGGAGCAGCTCCGTTCATTGTTCGACATCGCCGAGGACGAGCAGTGGGATGCCTTGCCCGCGGAGAGTCCCGCCGGCAGGCACGCGGCGGAAACCGCTGCCCTGTTGCACCAGGATCCTTCTGGCTTCACACTCGACGACGCGACGGTTCCAACGACCATCGATGCGCGTCACCCGGCGCGCACTTCCACGCAGGAGGCCTTCGGGCGCACCCTGTTGCGACTCGGGGAGATTCCCGACATCGGCGAGCGCATCGTGACCATTTCACCGGATGTCGCCACCAGCACCCACCTGGCGGGGTGGATCAACAAGGCGGGAGTCTTCTCCCGCGAGCGCGAGCAGGATTACGAGGATGGCGCCAAGCGCATGCTGCGCTGGCAACCGTCGCCGGAAGGGCAGCACATCGAGCTGGGCATCTCGGAGATGAACCTGTTCATGGCCCTGAGTCAGTTCGGCGTCGCCGGCGATCTCGCCGGGCAACCACTGATCCCCATCGGCACGGTCTACGACCCGTTTGTCTGCCGCGGGCTCGACGCGCTCATCTACGGGCTCTACATCGACGCGCGCTTCATCTTCGCCGGTACGCCGGCCGGGGTGTCGCTCAGTCCCGAAGGTGGCGCGCACCAGAGTACGGTCACGCCGTCGCTCGGCATCGAGCTCCCGAACCTGAACTTCTACGAGCCGGCCTTCGCACCGGAGGTCGACTGGATCATGCTGGAAGCGGTTCGCCAGGTGGCCGACCGCGACCACGGTCGTTCGTCGTACCTGCGCCTGTCAACCAAACCAATCGACCAGAACCTGATGAAAGCGGCCGTTGAGCGGATCGGCGAGGACACGCTGCGATCGCAGGTGCTGGCCGGCGGCTATCGCCTCATCGACCGCACCGTCGACACACCCGACCTGCCTGCGCACGACGTTGTCCACATCGCCAGTGGCGGCATCATGGTGCCGGAAGCGGTCGAGGCCGCCAGGCGGCTGCAGGCGGAAGGCGTTGCCGTGAACGTGATCAACGTCACCAGCGCCCAACGCCTGTACGCCACGCTGACCGCGGCGCGCGCCTCCCTGCTGAAGGATGCCTGGGCGGATCCGGCCTACGGCCATCTCGCTACCCTGTTCCCGGCGAACGAGCGTCGCGCCCCGATCGTGACGGTGCAGGATGGCGCGTCGCACTCGCTGGCGTTCCTCGGATCGATCTGGGGGTCGCCGGTGGTGCCGCTGGGCGTGGACGAGTTCGGACAGTCCGGCGCGCGGCAGGAGGTCTACCGCAAGGTCGGTATCGACGCCGACCAGATCGTCAATGCCGGACTGCTCGCACTGGAGCTCGTTGACCGCTAATTGTGACTTCCCTTTGTACGGGCCGGGCTTGTCCCGGCCCTCAATCGACGACACCGCATCTGAGGGAGGGCACAAGGCCCTCCCGTACATGATTCGGCCAGAATTCACCTGCATTCCGAAGCAGATGGCTTCGCTTTTGGCCAACCGATCGCCCGAATTCGGGGTTAGACCGCCGTGCGCGTGACATCCACTGGCGGCGAGGTCGGCCCGGTGGATTCGGACGGCGTCGAGGGCTCGAACTCCAGCAGAACGTTCTGCCCCTTGTAGGCGCCCCTGATCATCCGTCGCAGCAGCGCGACGAACTCGTCGTCCCCGCGCGAACCAGAAAGCCAGATTCGAAGGTCACGCGCGCCGGGTACCCCTTGCAGGCGCGCGCCGCCTGGCGCCCGGGAGACCCCGGCGAATTCCGTCCAGCGGCGGAACGGTGTCCAGCCCGAACGAATCCCCAGGGTTGTCAATCTGTACCGGACCGGCAGCGCAACCAACACGACCGAGGATAGCGCCGCCACGATGGGTCCCCACCATGGCAAATCCCACGCAACAGTAAGCGCCATGGAACCGAGGATTGCCAGCGCGCCAGACGCGGCGTGCATCCGGAGACGCGCGAGCAGCGGCAGGCGCGCATCGTGGATCACCCGGCCGGCGGGTTGCCCGCCTCCGGGTCGCACGACGCGCAACCACGACATCAGGATGAGACCGAACAGAATGAGCATTGAGAGCATGGCAGTTGGGTGCGGCGCGCCGTTGCGCCGGTAGAATCGTGCGGCACATGCACCGACCACACGGCCGGGTCGCCGGCAGGTTCAGGTTTCCAGAAGGCCGGGTTGCAGCCGCATCGCTGTGGCCGTACCTCCACAGACATTCTACCCGGCTGTCAACACCCCAATGGGCGTCCCGGCACGCTGATTGTGAAAAACTGATCAATCTCCGCCGCGATCATCTGTGCGCCGCGCACAGCCGAATCGCCACGCCTTCGCCGGCGTGCTGGTCAGCCGCGCTCGTCCCGCGACGGCTCCTGGGCGAGATCCTCCTGCTCCTCGATCGCCTCCGCCTCGTCATAGTCGTGCTCGTGCGCGTGCTCGCCATGATGATGATGCGCGTGGTCGTGATCGCCATCCTCAAGCGCCAGCTCGTAGTCGCCACTCGCGACGGCGTGGAGATCGCTCATCGCATCGTAGACCCCAAACGTCAGCTCGTCGAAACCAATCCGCCCCCGTACGTATCCGACGAAGGCGTCCGTCAGCTCGGCGCCGATCTGCCGGGCGAGGTCGATCTGCTCCGCTTCCTTGTTCCCGTTGCCGGTTGCACCATTCGCCATCTGCCACCCCCTGACGTTGAAAAGTTCGCGGTAACGTTTCACGGGCGCACGCCGTTACACCAGCAGTGGCCCGCGTGTCGGCCGGCGTCCTGCACCGCCGAGACGTTCCACTGTATCCTATCGTGAGCGCGCCGGCCCGTGCCCCGGTCCCGTGCGTGGCTCGATCCGGCCCCGGGGTCAGTGCGACTCGGCGTCGACCCCGATCTGCAGGAACGTATCCACCCGCGCGATGCTGGAGAACAACCGTGACTGACGTACCGGCCGGGTCATCCTCACCCGTGACAGAGGCTTCGCTGTCACCACCATCGACCCAACCGACCGGAATCGCGCGAACCGCCGGCACCACAGCGGGCGGAAACATGGATGCAATCGCGATCCGCTTCAACCTCTCCGTCGAGCGCCTGCTCTGGCTCGGCCTGTTCCTGATGGCGATCCTCACCCGTGTCTGGGACCTCGGCTATCGCACCCAACACCACGACGAGAGCATCCATACGGTCTTCTCCTGGAAGTTCGCCATCGGCGAGCAGCCCTACGTCCACAATCCGCTCTCGCACGGTCCATTCCTCTTCCATGCCAACGCGCTCATCTACCAGCTCTTCGGCGGCACCGACGCAACATCCCGGCTCCTGCCGGCGCTGACCGGCGTCGCAATCGTGATGACTCCGTGGCTGTTGCGCGACCGCACACTGCTTGGCCGATGGGGCGCGCTCGCGGCCGGCGCCTTCCTGCTGTTCTCGCCGTCGTTCCTGTACTACACGCGCTTCATCCGGCACGACCCCTATACCGCGCTCGGCTCGCTGCTCCTGGTGGTCGCGGTCTTTCGCTATTTCCGGCAACCGCAGCGCAAATGGATCATTCTGGCGTTCATGTCGGTCGCGTTCCTGTTCACGAACCATGAGATCGTCTACGCGATCCTGCTGGCGTTCGTCGCCGTGCTGTGGGGGGCACTTGTCCTATCCCGGCTCCGCATGCTGATCCCGCTGCATCTCGCGGCGGCGGCGTTGGCGCTCCTGCTACTGGCCGCGAACTCGGTGATGGATTGGGGGCCCTTTCCGTCGATCCCGTGGCAGAATCCGACCACAGAGCAGCAAGCGGACTACTACCGCGAACTGATCCAGCACCCCCTCGTGATCGGCGTGTTGCTGATCGGCGCGGCGTTCGTCATCGGGTGCGTCGTTGCCGTTCGCCAGGCGGCCGCCCGGACGGGACGCGACGGCGTCATCGCCCCACTGCTGGGCGACGCACCGCAGGGCTCGGTCGCGAAGGGCGTCTACGACGCCTGGAACGACCCGGTTTCGGTCGGTATCGGCGCGCTCATGGGCGTGTGGGTCGTCCTCGCGCTGTTCACCACGCTGTTTACCAATCTGGACGGTATCGCGACCAGCAGCTACGCCACCGACGGCACGTTGCTCTACTGGCTCGGTCAACACGATGTCCAGCGCGGCGAGCAGCCCTGGTTCTACTTCATCACCGAAGGGCTGCAATACGAGTGGATCGCGATGATGCTTGGCTTCGTCGGCGTCGTCACGCTGGCGATCACCGTCGTGCGCCGGCTCGCTCGCCGCGACTTCTCGTTCGATCCCCGGCTGCTCTTTCGCATCCTGATCGCCTTCTGGATGGTGTTCATGTTCGCCGTGCTCTCCTGGGCCGGCGAGAAGATGCCGTGGTTGATCATGCACATCGTGCTGCCGGCGGCACTGCTGGCAGGTCTGGTGGTCGATGATTTCGCCGAGGCAGTCCGCCGCTGGTATCGGCACCGTCGGCCGCACATTTCGCCAACACGCGCCTCGTTCGCGCCGGTCGCGCTGGCGATCGTGCTCGTCGGACTGGCTGGCTCGTTCTTCTTCATTGCGGCAAATCTCACCTGGGGCGGATTCGGGGCCGATCTCTCCGCACCGGAACGATCCCCGCGTCCCGAGGCGCTCAACTCCTGGTGGACGCTGGCGGCGCCTCCATTGGTTGCGTTGCTCGCCATCGCCGCCGTCTGGTTCCTGCGTGGCACGAGGCCGGCGATTTACGGCGCGGTGGGCGGGATGCTGGCCATCATGCTCCTGTTCCAGATCCACGCCGGCTTCCGTCTCTCCTTCCTGGATGGCGACGTGTCTGTCGATACGCTGATCTACAACACGGTCGGGCCGGACGCCAAGCAGGTGGCGGAGGATGTCCAGGCGACATCGGAGCTCTACCTGGGCGATGACACCATCACCGTCAGTAACGACAACTGCACAAACTGGCCGCTGGAGTGGTACTTCAAGGACATGCCGAACCACCGGTTCATGCCCAGCCTGCCGCAGGGCTCGACCGAC
>JAUIGA010000185.1 GCA_030430125.1 Chloroflexia bacterium
CTCGGAGGGCTCTCCTTCCCGCACCTGACCAGCGACCGCGAGGCGACCCGCCGGACGTTCCTCGACGTCGTGGACCGCTTCGCGGACCTGGTCGTCGAGCGTGACGTGCCGCTCGACGAAACGCTCTACGAGCGCATGATCGGCCGCCGGTTCCGGGTGGTCCGCGAGAAGGCCCGCGTCGCCGCGACGGTCGACAGGCTCGAGCGCATGGAGGCGCAGGTGCGCGAGCGCATCCTCGGCAAGCGCATCCCGCTCGTCCTCTACCACGCGGACATGCGCAGCAAGCACATCCAGGTGCAGCCGGACGGCCGGGTCCTCGGCTACCTCGACTGGGGCACGAGCGAGCGCTCGTTCCTGCCGTACGTCGACGTGATGCACATGGTGACGCACCAGCGCAAGCACGAGGACGGCGGGCCCGTCGGCGAGCCCTGGCGCATCCTGCGCGACATCACCATCCCGCTTTCGCTCCCAAATCTCGTCGGCGCCGGTCTCTTTGCCTTCATGCTCTCCTACAGCGAGTTCCTGTTCGCGCTGTTCATCACCACCAGCAGCGACCGACGCACGCTCCCGGTTCTCCTCGGCTCCCTCTCCACCAATACCGACGTCTCCTGGGGCCTGCTCATGGCCAGCATCACAATCGGCATCATTCCCACGCTCTTTCTCGCCATCCCCGTCTGGCGATTCATGATCCGTGGCCTGACCGCCGGCGGTGTGAAATAGCCACCGAAGCGACAGCAGGGACGTTGCGGCCGTCGACATAGGCGTCACGCCAGCCATTCCTCCATCAGAGCTCGACGGGCGGCAGACGCAAACTCGCAAGGGCAATCTCCGCCTGTCTGACGTTCTACGCCCGCACGATCACCTTGCCGCCGCGGGCCACGATCAGCACCTCGCGGCTGCCACGCCGGAACTGCGCCTCGACGCCCGGCACCAGGTCCACCGTCTGCACCCCGCTGAACACCACCGTCGCCATGCCGTTCACCGCATCCACCCGACCGATGCCCGGCCACAACGTCAGCATCGCCGCCGGATGATCGCCGCTTCCCGGAACCGTCACCCGCCAGACCTGGGATGCCGGCAGCCGAAAATCGGCAAGCTCCAGGGTTCCGTCCAGCACTTCGGCCATGTCGGTCAGACCATCCTGGTCGAACGGTATCGTACGTATCGTCCGTGCCCGCGGGTGGGCGCTGGTGTCGGTTGGTTTCCAGTCAGGCATGACGCACCCCACATCACCGGCCAGCACCTGAGCCGACCGGGAACTCCGCTATACTCATCGCCAGTGTAGTACCGGGGCCGGTGGTGGCCCACACGGAGACAGGCAGGACAAACGGCATGAAGCAGTCGGAAAGCCAACCCGGTCCATTCTCAGGCGCCTCGGCCGTTGACCGGTCGCTGACGATCGAGATGCCGAAGGACGCTCCCCCGATTGCCGACGTGAGCGCACTCCCTGTCACGATCGACGATGTCCATGCAGCGCACGAGCGGATCATGCCACATCTCCATCGCACGCCGTCGCTGAACTCGACGACGCTGAGCGAGCGCACCGGTACGAACCTGGCCATCAAGTGCGAAACCTTCCAGCGTACCGGTTCTTTCAAGGCACGTGGCGCCCTCAACGCCATCCTCCAGCTCGCGCCGGATCAGCGCGAGCGCGGTGTCGTCACCCTGTCGGCCGGCAATCACGGTCAGGGACTCGCCTTCGCGGCGTCGAAGGTCGGTGCCCGAGCGGTCGTGTTCATGCCGGAAACGGCCGTGCCCGCCAAGGTCGCCGCAATTCAGGGGTACGGTGCCGAGACGATGTTCGCGCCGACGATGGAAACGGTCTTTCCGGCGATGGAGGCGTACAAGGCAGAACACGGCCTGACCTACGTCGCACCGTTCTCGGACCCCGCCATCATCGCCGGGCAGGGCGTCGTCGGACTCGAGATCCTCGAGGACGTGCCTGACGTCGAGACCATCGTGGTTCCCGTCGGCGGTGGCGGCTTGATCGCCGGGATCCTCGTTGCCGTCAAGCATCTTCGGCCAGATGTCCGTGTCATCGGCGTGGAGCCGTCCGGCGCGAATATCGTCACCCGCAGCCGCGCCGAGCACCGGCTGATCATCCCCGAGAAGATCGACACGGTCGCCGACGGCCTGGCAGCACCGTTTGCCGGGGAGGTGTCCCAGCCGATCATCGACGCGCTGGTCGACGACATGGTGCTGGTCGAGGATGACGATATCCTGGCGGCGATGCGGCTGATCATCGAGCGCTGCAAGATCGTCGTCGAGCCAGCCGGTGCCGCCGCAACCGCGGCGTTGATGACCGGGAAGATCCCCGGCGCGTCGGGCACCCGCACGGTTGCGCTGTTGAGCGGTGGCAACATCGATCTCCGCGTCCTCGCCAAGCTCCTCACTGGCTGACCAGCGTCGACATCCACACCAGGGTATGAGCCTGCGCGCATGTGCGGGCTCTTCAGCGTGAGTCGACGCATCACGTCGGCGATGGTCCCACGATCTGGACACCATAGCGTTCACATGCCGCTTCCACTCTCTCCATATCCATGGGTGCTGGCGGTGGCAATACACGTTCCAGCGCCGGCTCGCTGATCGCCCGATAGAACTCACCATGCCGCGCAGTGGTGAAAATGAGGTACCGCGCGGTTTCCGACTCGACTCGGAACGCATGCACCACACCGCCGGGAATATGCACGAAGGTGCCAGCGATGCCCGTAATTGGCGCGGCATCGCCCAGCCAGAAGGTCATCTCGCCTTCCAGCACGTAGAACGTTTCGTCATCTGCCGCGTGGGTATGCAATGGGGTCCCTTCGCCCCTGGGCGCGACATCCTCGATGACGGCGATCCGGCCCCCGGTCAGGTCGTCGCTCGCCTTGATCGTCGTCAACGCGCCATCGACGCCCCAACGGGCCTCCCCTTCGCCCGGAGCGAGTGCGTACGGATTCTGAGCATCGTCCATCGATACCTCCTTGGGAGATATGAGCGCCCCTGTGTCTTGCCCGGCATCATAGCAGCAGATTGCGTCGCCACGCGGACGGACGCCAGGGGCGCGAGGTCACGCGTCACATGCCTCAGGTTCCACCACATGCGCTGGAATGCGATGCGGGATGACTGGCTGCAGAAAATGCACTATCATGCACTCACATGCCAGCGACTTGTCTGGATGGTGCTGGAATGATGCTAATAATCCATGAAGTGGCACACCTCAGGCACTGTGCGATCGCACCTTCGGCGGAGTGAAAAATGCATGATACTGCACCTATCGACCGAAGCGCAGCGAAGCTCGCCGCGGCCATCGGCGCCCGGGTCAAGCACGAGCGGCATGCGCGAGGCTGGACTCTCGACCAGCTGTCCGCTTCCGCCGGGGTGAGCCGCAGGATGCTCGTCAATGTCGAGCAGGGTGCCGCCAATCCCAGTGTAGGCACGCTGCTCAAGCTCAGCGACGCCCTCGGTGTCGGGCTCCCGGCGCTTGTCGCTCCGCCCCAGCCCAAACCCGTCAAGGTCACCCGGTCTGGCGATGGCGCCGTCCTGTGGAGCAGCGAATCCGGAGGCCGTGGCGAGCTGATTGCCGGCACCGAACCGCCGGATGTCGTCGAGTTGTGGGACTGGACCCTCGCACCCGGCGACCGGTACGCAAGCGACGCGCACACCGAGGGCACCAGGGAGCTAGTACATGTGCGGCTCGGCAGCATCGAGATCCAGGTCGACGATCAGTCCTTCACCCTCGAAACCGGCGACGCGATGACCTTCCCGGGCGATGTCGATCATGGCTACGCCAACCCGGGACCGGAGGTGGCACGGTTTTCCATGACCGTGTTCGAGCCGGGCGTTGGCGCGCCACATCCATCGGAGCGGGAACGTGCCTGATTTGGACACCTTCACCCGCGCGTATCGCTCCCATTCGGTGCCACCGTGGGGATTGGCCATCACGGCGATGCTGTCGGTCCAGCTCGGATCGGCGCTGTCGGTCGGCCTGATCGACCTAGTGGGCTCGGCCGGCACGGCCTGGCTTCGGCTCTCCATGGGCGCCCTGGCCTTCCTGGTCATAGCCCGGCCACCGTTGCGCTCGGTCCGGCGTGCCGATATCCCGTCACTCCTGGCGCTCGGCATCATGACCGGCCTGATGACCATCGCCTTTCTCGCCGCGATTGAGCGCATCCCGCTCGGCACCACCGTCGCGATCGAATTCCTCGGCCCGCTGACGGTCGCCGCTGTCCGCGGCCATAACCGACAGGCGCTGGCGTGGCCCGCCCTGGCACTGCTCGGCGTCGTGCTGCTCACCGAGCCCTGGCACGGCGACATCAGCCTGGCAGGGGTCGGGTTCGCCGCGCTGGCGGGATTGGGCTGGGGCAGCTACATCGTGCTCACCCAGCGCGTCGGCGACCGCTTCGGTGGTATCGGCACCCTCTCGATCACCATCACCATCGCCGCCGCGACAGCCGCGATCGCCGGCATTCCACAGGCCGCAGGGCATTTCACCCCGGGCGTCATCTTCGCTGCGGCCGGACTGGCGCTGTTGCTGCCGGTGTTGCCATTCGCCCTGGAGATGCTCGCGTTGCGCCGGATGACACCGACCGCGTTCGGGACCCTGATGGCGATCGAGCCGGCAATCGGGTTGCTGCTTGGGCTGCTTGTGCTGGGGCAGGCTCCCTCCCCCATCCAGCTCGGCGGCATCCTCCTGGTTGTCCTCGCCGGGGCGGCCGCCCAGCGCGGTGGCAGGCGGCGGCGCATCGAGGGCACCGACGTTTCCTGCGATCCCGGCAGCGTCGACTCGGCCGCCAGCAGTATCCCACCGAAGACCGCGGAGGCATGACCGTTTCGGCATGCGACGCTGCTGCCCATGCGGAATCGGCGAGATTTCTCGCGAGTTCCGAACAATCCGGGAGTACAACCGATGCCACCCGGAGGTCAGGCTCGTCGAGGTCAGGCATCTTTTCACCGAACCAGGCCAGCGAGGCTCTTGATACCGTCACATTCGCCGTCTGGCCGGTCCATAGATTCCGACATCTCACAACACGCCACGCCGCTCGCCTGCATCGCAGCAACGACCCTCCGTTCGCCCAGCACACGCGCCTCTCGACAAACGGTCAGGAACCCGGCACAATGGACCTCCGGCATGACCTTCTCGGTCGCGCCGACAACCGAACCCGGCGTTGACGAGGATGGGTAGGAACGCCACCGCGGGCACAGAGAGCCGTGTAGCTGCGAAGCGGCCCCGCACCCGTTCCGAGATGACCTCCGAGCCGCATCCCGAACCCAGGCACCCCACTGGCAGTAGGCGATGCCGGATGCCCCCGTTACCGGGCGATCACTGCAACGAGCCTCGACCGGACACGTCGAGCGCGCCCTCGCCTAGCGGCCGACCTCGTGTCGGCCCGACGACTAGGGATCGGAATCGGCAGTGACCAAGGCCATCGCCGCGAGGCGACGGCGAACCAGGGTGGTACCACGAGCGCGTTCGCGTCCCTCGTCCCTCGGACGATCCAGGGACGCGTTTTGGTGTCTTGAGGAGGACCACCATGACCGACAACCGCTACTACATCACCACGTCGATTCCCTACGTCAATGGCGAGCCGCATATCGGTTTTGCGCTGGAGGCCATCCAGTGTGACGTCCTCGCGCGATACCATCGACAACGCGGCGAGGACACCCGGTACCTCTCCGGCACGGACGAAAACGCGCTCACCAATCTCCAGGCGGCCGAGCGCGAGGGCGTCAGCGTGCGCGCGCTGGTCGATCGCAACGCGCCGCGCTTCGAGGCGCTACGCGCGCCCCTGCGTCTCTCGACCGACGACTTCATCCGTACCAGCACCGACCCGCGCCACCACCCCGGCGCCCAGAAACTGTGGACGACCATCGCCGCGGCCGGCGACATCTACTCCCGCCAGTACCAGGGGCTCTACTGCGTCCGATGCGAGCGCTTCTACAAGCCCGAAGAGCTGGTAGACGAGCGCTGCCCGATCCACGGCACCGAACCCGAGCGCGTCGACGAGGAGAACTACTTCTTCCGCCTGTCGGCCTACGAGGACAGGCTCCGCGACCTGATCACCAGCAACGAGCTGCTCGTTCAGCCGGAGCACCGTCGCGCCGAGATTCTCGCATTCATCGACCAGGGGCTGGAGGACTTCAGCATCTCTCGCCAGGCGAGCCGTGGCCAGGGCTGGGGCGTGCCCGTCCCCGGCGACCCAAACCAGGTGATGTACGTCTGGGTCGATGCGCTGAGCAACTACATCACTGCGCTCGGCTATGCCGGCGAAGATGCGCTGTTCGACCGCTACTGGTTGAACAACCCCAACCGGGTGCACGTCGTCGGCAAAGACATCATCCGCTTCCACGTTATCTACTGGCCGGCGATGCTGCTCTCGGCTGGACTCCCTGCGCCCACTGTGGTCAACGTGCACGAGTTCCTCACCCACGACGGGGAGAAGATGAGCAAGAGCCGGGGCAATGTCGTCGACCCCATCCTGCTCGTCGATCAATACGGATCCGACGCGGTCCGGTATTGGCTGCTGCGCGATATGCCGCGCACGAGCGACGGCGACTTCTCGTATCAGCGCCTGGAGGATCGGTACAACACCGATCTCGCCAACGATCTCGGCAACCTGCTAAACCGTTCCGTGGGCATGCTGCATCGCTATCGTGGCGGCGTGGTGCCGTCCGCGATCGCCGCCGCTGAGCAGGATCCGGTGCTGCGCGAAATTGCCGCGGCGATCCC
>JAUIGA010000186.1 GCA_030430125.1 Chloroflexia bacterium
GACGACGCCGAGTGCCGCTCGATGAATCCGATGCATGGAGTGAAGAAATCCGCCAGGCGCTCTGGCATCTCGGACAGATGCGTTCGATTTCGGAGTTGCGAGTGACATCGCTGGCCGAAGAGGATTGGGCCAACGCGTGGAAAGAGCACTTCAAGGTCCACCGAATCGGCAATCGTGTCGTCATCCGACCACCCTGGATCGACTACTCCCCAGTCGGGGACGACGTGGTGGTAGAGCTCGATCCCGGGATGGCGTTCGGCACGGGATTGCACCCCTCGACGCAGCTGTCGATCCTTGGAGTCGAGGACGTGATTCGACCCGGAGCTACCGTGCTGGACCTTGGCACCGGCTCCGGTATCCTGGCGATCGCCGCGCTCAAGCTCGGTGCGACGAGGGTGGATGCCCTTGACGTGGAGACGGTCGCGGTCCGCGCGACCGAGGAGAACGCCGCTCGCAACGGCGTTGCGGACCAGCTCGACGTCCGTCTCGGGAGCGTGGGGCAGGGCGAACCGTTTCAGGGACAATACGACGTTGTGTTCGCGAATATCATCGCGCGGATTCTGGTTGAGCTGGCCGATGGGATCGTTGGCGCCACACGTCCGGGCGGCGCCATGATTCTTGCCGGCATCATCGAGGAGCGAGAGGCAGAGGTGGTCTCGGCGTTTGCCGCTCGGGGCGCAATTGTGGAGAAACGCCGGCAACGCGACGACTGGGTGTCGCTGGTGCTTCGCAAGAGCGAGTGATCCAGCCCCACGCCGAAGTCATTGACAGCACGAAATGTGCTAGTGTTATGTCGCTGACCGGCAGCCACCGAGGCTGCCGTGTTGGTGTGCGCCGCAAGCAAGTCCGCCCAACGATCTCCGAGGTTCACGAATGCCAGTAGTGAGTCAGTTGTCCCATCGACGTGTCGATCTCGTCCCTGCCGTCCCGGGCACGGTGCAGGCGGTGGCTCCCGGATCCCTGGCCATGGAGCTCGGCATAGAGGAAGGCGATCAGGTTGTCGGTATCAACGGCAAACCGCTACTCGACGCACTCGACTTCCAATTCCAGGCGCAGTCGACGGAAGTGATGCTCGACGTCGATCGCGGCGGCACGCTGCTCCGCTACGACCTGGAGCTTGAAGGTGACGAGTTCTGGGGCATCACCTTCGCTGATCCGACCTTTGACGGGGTGCGCGTGTGCGAGAACGCGTGCCCGTTCTGCTTCATCAAGCAAATCCCCAAGGGAATGCGCCGCTCGCTGTACGTGATGGATGACGACTTTCGCTATTCCATGCTCTACGGCTCGTTTGTGACACTGACCAACCTGTCGGAAGCGGACTGGCAGCGCATCGAAGAGCAGCACATCAGCCCGATGCACGTCTCCGTCCACGCGACGAATCCGGACCTGCGAGTCGCGCTCGTCGGCAACCCGAACGCGGGGAAGATTCTCGATGACCTGCATCGCCTGCAGGACGCCGGCATCGATTTCCATGCGCAGCTCGTGCTGGTGCCGGGTGTGAATGATGGCGAGGAGATGGATCGAAGCCTGGACGATCTCGCGCAGTTTCATCGCCTGCGTTCGATTGCCGGCGTGCCGGTGGGGTTGAGCCGGCATGGGCAGGAGCGGCAGAGCAAGCAGATACGGTTGTCGCGTACCTGCATGCGGCGGCTTCCCGGCGCGACCCAGGAGCGCATCCACGTTCGTCGCTACGAGCCGGACGAGGCGCGGGCCGTCATCCGGCAGGCGGAGGCGTGGCAGCGCACGTTTCGTGAGGAACGAGGCGAGACCTTCTTCCATCTTGGGGATGAGTTCTACCTCATGGTCGGTGAGAACGTGCCCGGATCAGCACACTACGACGGTTTCCCGCAAATCGAGGATGGGATCGGGATCACGCGGTACTTCCTCGACGGGGTGGATCGGTACCTGCAGCGAGCTCGCCCCGGGATTCTGGAATACGAGCAGGGCATCGTGGCCTGCGGCACGTTGATCGGCGACACGATGCAGACCGCCTTCGATCGATTCAACTCCGTCACTGGCGCAGGTGTGCGGGTGGTCCCAGTCGAGAACCAGTACCTTGGGCCGGAGATCAATGTGTCGGGGTTGCTTTCCGGTGGCGACCTCGTGGCGCGCCTCGGTGACGAGCCGGGCGACGGGCCGGTCTTCGTCACGCGCAGGATGATCTCGGATCGCAATGGGCTCCTGCTGGATGATCAGCGTATCGAGGACGTTGCGTCACAGCTCCGCCGGCCGGTGGTGCCGGCCGATACGATCAGCGATGTCGCGGCATGGATGCGGCGCAACCGCCAGACGGGCAACCAGGTGGCATAACGCGACCAGATCAGTCTCAGACTGGCGGGCGTTGGTCGTGGCGCGCCTTTGGAAGTTGTGCGGCTGACAGAACCGTGCATCGTGCGTTCGGTGGATCGAATGTGCAAGCCTGGGCGTGTCGCCGATCGTCGAGGGCGGCCATCAAGGCCGCCCGAGTCTGATTCCCTGTCTCGAGCCGATACAGATCTCGTGGGTTGCTGCGCGGTTGTGTCAGCGTCGTCGGAACCTGCCGATGGCCAGCGCAATCAGCGCGGTCGCGCCCGCGACCAGGACATCACCGAGGGGGTAGTAGGGTCGCGGGTTTTCTGCGTCGACTGGTGGCTGGTACCGGTGCATCCGGATCCAGAGGCTGACTGTTTCCCGCATTGCCCGGAGAATCACCCGCAGGTCGCCGCCTGTGGCATGCCCCGCAACGCGCGGGTAGTGCGGCACCCCGACCTGGACGAGGGTTGCGCCCTGCCGACGGAGCTTCGACTGAATCTCGGCGTTGATCAGCGCACCCGACGTTGTCAATCGCAGGCTGCGGATTTGACTGCCACGGAAGATCTTGAAGGCGCAGTCGAGATCGCGCATATGGACACCAAACAGGATGCGAACCGCAAGATTGAAGATCTCGGCGTTAATGCGCCGGTGGATCGGATCGGATCGCTCCATTCGGAATCCCGCGACGATATCGAAGAGATCGACGAACGGCGCCAGCAGCGCGATGTCATTGATATCGAACTGGCGGTCGGCATCCATGAACATCACGAAGTCGCCGGTCGATACGCTGAATCCTGATTTCAGCGCGCCGCCATATCCCCGGTTGGAAGGGTGATGGACCGGGACGACGCGAGCGTCTTCGCGATGCAACCTGTCGATGATCGCGCCGGTGTCGTCCCGGCTGCCGTCGTTGACCACGATCACTTCGACATCGGGGGCGAATTGGGGCAGGGTATCCAGCGCGGCCCGGACCACAATCTCGATGTTGTCGCGTTCGTTGTGTGCAGGAAGCACCAGCGAGAGCTTCCCGGGAATCTGGTAATCCGTGCTGGATGGTTTCATGCCGACTCCTGATTATCGATGCGTTCAAGCAGCCCGGGCGTACTGAATCAACCGGTGAAGGTCACGACGACGCTGCCGAAAGCGATTTCGTCGCCTGCATCCACGCGGACCTGGCCTCGCACGCGTCGGCCATTGACGAACGTGCCGTTGGTGCTGCCAAGATCTCGTACCAGCCAGCCTTCCGCGTCGCGGACGAGCTCGGCGTGGGTGGTTGAGGTGTAGCTGTCGTCGAATACCAGCGAGTTGCCTGAACCGCGGCCAACCGTGGTGTATGACGAGATCGGTAGTCGCTCACCCGGACTGTATGATGACGCAGCCGGATCCACGACGGCAAGACTTGCCGTGACTGCCCGTGCCGTGGCCTGCCGCTCCTGTTTCGCTGCGGCATGACCGATCGTGACGAGCTCTCTCAGCGCGACCCGAGCCACCTGATACAGGAACACATAGATCAACGCAATGAACGCGATGCGCAGCAGGAGCATGACCCACTCGAAGGTGAGAATGTTGCTCTCCAGGTCAGGCATGGCGATTCGGTCCGGTTTCCGGGGCGACGGTCAGGATCATGTGGTCACAAACCTGAGGGCCTGTGCACCCACCAGGATTTCGTCGCCGTTTCGAAGGGTCGCGTGCGTGCATCGCTCTCCGTTGACCCGCGTCCCGTTGGTGCTGCCAAGATCGGCGATATCGACCCTGGTGCCGCGCCGGGAGATACGTACGTGGTGTCGTGATACGTCTGGCGCATCAACGCGGATGTCCGAATCGGAAGCGCGACCGAGGATCGTCGTGCCTTCCGGAAGCGAGAACGACGTGCCTGACTGGGGGCCGGTGAGCAGCCGCAGCGAAACGGCCGAGTTGGCGACTCGAAACAGCTCGGTCGGCTGATCGCGCCGCCGCCCCGGCATCGCGGGGGGAGGACCGGGCGCCGCGCCGATGTCTGTGATTGTGGCGGATACAATCGGGCGACGACGACGAGCTCGGTCGTCCTGTTCGAGGGTGATGCTGATGCGATCGAGCAGGGCGCCATCGTGTACATCTGCCCGGGTCGCTAGCCACGATTCCAGTCGGCGCACGAGGGAGACTCGGTAGGATTCAACGACGGAGAAATCCTCGGGAGACAACCCGACAACGTAGGTGTTGGGCATGATGTTGGCGCCCGAAGCGCGGCGTCTGTTGTCGAGCATGGCGCGTTCAAGATGTCGCTCGATCTCCGAGGGCTGAATGTCCTGCCGGAAGATCGAATCCACCGGCCCCTGGATAACCCGTTCGACGGATCGTTCCAAAAAATCGAGCAACTTCACGACGCGCGGTTCCTTTGCCAAACCACCGGCTCGCCGGTGGAGCTCAAGCACCAGCCTGGGTGGCCAGCGACGTTCACTACAAGATACTGTACTTGCAGTGTGCAGCACGCGGCGAAAGGCGACCCGTTGGGCCACGTGTCCCAAGGAGACGAATCACCTATGTCCCATCCACCAATCATTGGACCATCGGTCCTCTCCGCTGACTTCCTGCGGTATGGTGAGGCGCTTTCGGAAGCCGAAGCCGCTGGAGCCGACTACATCCACTTCGATGTCATGGATGGGTCGTTTGTACCCAATATCTCCATTGGATTTCCTGTGCTAGAGGCGACTGCGCGTGGGACCACATTGCCGATCGATGTGCACTTGATGATCGAGAATCCCGACCGGTGGGCGGCCGAGTTTGCCGCTGGTGGCGCAACGCACGTGACCTTCCAGGCGGAGGCAACGCGCCACGCGCATCGCGTGGCGACGGGGATTGTGGATGCAGGCGCAACTGCGGGCATCGCGATCAATCCGGCTACCCCGCTCGCGGCGGTGGAGGAGATGCTCCCGTTTATCTCGACGCTGTTGGTCATGACCATCAACCCCGGATTCGGAGGGCAGGCGCTGATTCCCGAGACGCGGGAGAAGGTGCGCCGGGCACGGGCGATGATCGAGGCGTTGAACCCGGCCTGTCGCCTGCAGGTGGATGGCGGCATCGACCGAAACACCATTACTTCGCTCGAGCTTGCTGGCGCGGACAGCTTCGTCGCCGGTAGCGCGATCTTCAACAACCGTGCGACGGTAGCTGAGAACCTCAACGAGCTGCGCGCACGACTGGCCCGGCACAACACTTTCGCCGTTTGACCACCGGCGCGCCCTTCACGTTCAGACGGATTCGGGAGACTGGTCGGGTGATGATCCGCGGCGAGACAGGTATCTGGCGGGGATGAGGGCGAGCAACGTCAGCGCCGCGGCGGCGAGAAATGTCTCCTGGACCACCTGGACGCCGAGTGGCAGTCCCTTCTCGATGATGTACTCCTGCTGCCGCAGCAGGAACTCCGCGGTTGACTCATTGGCGTCGCGGACCACCGGTTCGAGACGGCCAGTCAGCACCTGAAGGCGCTGCACCCCGAGCGCTGTGAGTATCGATATGCCAATCGTCATGCCCAGCAGTCTCACCACCAGCAGGGATGATGCCGCGGCACCACGATCTCGAGCTGTGGTCGCCTCCAGAGCGGTGGTGCTCAAGGGTGTGAGTGCGAGCCCGATACCGGTGCCGGCGATGGCGAGCCCGACCGTGATCCAGACGTAGCTCGCGTACTCCAGCAAGGGATAGACTGCCAGGTTCCCGGCCAATGCCAGAATCAGGCCGAGCTGGGTGACACGTCGCGAGCTCCAGTGCCGCATGAGTCGAGCGCTGAGGAGCGAGAACACTGCGATCGTGGCGGTGAATGGCGCGAGGACCACGGCGCTCCTGGTTGCGGTGTCCGCCTGGGTTTCCAGCAGCGCGACCAGTACTGGCACATTGACCATTCCGGTCATCAACACTGTCCCGAGCAGGAAATTCGTCCACAGCGATGCCTTGAACGCGCGATATCGGAACAGCCGCTTCGGCAGGAACGGTTCGTCTTCGGCGCGAAAGCGGATCACGAACAGCACCAGCGCAACGACCGCAATGGCAAGCAGGTGAGGAATGTAGTTTGCGAGCGTGTTTGGCGTTCCGCCGAAAGCGCGCAGCCCACGGCCTGTCGTCGCGCCGATTTCGCCTCCGGAAGCCAGCGCCAGATTCAGTGTCACCAGGAAGAGGGAGAGCAGCAGGAACCCTGGCAGATCGAGGGCGCGAACGATACCGCGCGGCCGGGTGTGGTCTCGCGCTTCGTGGTCATCGAATCGCCAGATCGCGACGAAGATCAGGAGCATTGCAACTGGAATGTTGAGCCAAAAAACGAGTCGCCACGCATCGTCGATGAAGTGCGCCTGATTGACGACCAGGGCGCCGTAGATTGGTCCGGTCACCCAGCCGATTTCATCGGTCGCACCAATCGCGCCAATGGCCGCCG
>JAUIGA010000187.1 GCA_030430125.1 Chloroflexia bacterium
CGAGGCGGCGGCGATCGCCGGAACCCTGCAACTTGGCAAGCTGATTTACCTCTACGACCAGAACCACATGACCCTCGCCGCCACGGCCAATCTCTCGTTGGGCGAGGATGTCGGCGCGCGGTTCGAGGCGATGGGTTGGCATGTCCAAACCGTCGACGGTCTCGACACCGATGCTGTTCGCGAGGCGCTCGGCGCCGCGCGCGGCGAATCCGGTCGCCCATCCCTCATCTGCGCGCAAACGGTCATCGGGTTCGGATCGCCGAACAAGCAGAACACCTTCGGCGTGCACGGCTCGCCGCTCGGCTCCGACGAAGTCGCCCTGACCAAGGAGAACCTCGGGCTGCCGGCGGACGAGACGTTCTTCGTCTACGACGACGCGCTCGACCACTTCCGCCAGGCGGTCGATCAGGGCGCCGAGGCACAGGCCCAGTGGCAGACTCGGTGGGATGCCTACCAGGCCGCCTTCCCCGCGGAGGCCGCCGAGCTGGCACAGGCAATCGCCGGCGACCTTCCCGAGGGCTGGGATGCCGATATCCCGACCTGGGAACCTGATGCCAAGGGTATCGCCACCCGCAAGGCCGGCAGCGAGGTGATGAACGCCTTCTACCAGAACCTGCCGACATTCATCGGCGGCTCCGCCGATCTCAACCCCTCGACCAACACCGTGCTCAAGGGCGGTGGTGATTTTATGCCACCGGGGTCGGATGAGGGCGCGGACGTGCAGGGCGCGAGCGGTGGCCCGTGGGATTACACGGGACGCAACGTGCACTTCGGCATTCGCGAACATGGCATGGGCGCGATCGTCAACGGCATGGCCGCGCACGGCGGCGTGATCCCGTACAGCGCGACCTTCCTGACCTTCTCCGATTACCAGCGGCCCTCGATCCGGCTCGCCGCGCTCAGCCACCTGCGCTCGATCTTCGTCTTCACGCACGACAGCGTCGCGGTCGGCGAGGACGGCCCGACCCACGAGCCGGTCGAGCACACGATGTCGCTGCGCATGATCCCCTCCCTGCAGGTGTTCCGGCCGGCCGACGCCAACGAGACCGCGGACGCCTGGCGCATCATGATCGAGAGCGGCAAGGCATCCACCCTGATCCTGTCGCGGCAGGACCTGCCGGTGCAGGACCGGTCCGGTGCGAAGGGCGACACGCGGAACGGCGCCTACATTCTGCACGACAGTGACGGCGATCCGGACCTCATCTTCCTTGCAACCGGGTCCGAAGTTGCGCTCGCGGTCGGCGCGCGGGCGGAGCTTGCCGCCAAGGGCATCAGCGCGCGTGTTGTCAGCATGCCCTGCTGGGAGCTCTTCGACGCGCAGGACGATGCATACCGCTCCTCCGTACTCGGTGCCGCGGGGACCCCGCGCGTGTCTGTGGAAGCCGGCACCCGCATCGGGTGGGCTCGCTACACCGGCGAGAACAGCGCGCACGTTGGCATCGACCGGTACGGTGCGTCCGGGCCAGGCAACGAGGTTCTCAAGCACTTTGGCTTCTCGGTCGAGAACGTGACCGCGACTGCGCTGGAACTGCTCGGCCGGGCGGACGATGCCGCGCCGTATCGGGCCGCTGCCGACAAGCACGCCGCCGGTCCGGCACCGGCGGGCGACGAGGGCCATTCCTGATTGACATCGGAGGCTCTCCGTCCCGTACGGGAGGGGCTTGTCCCCTCCCGAGCCCAGGGACGGGGCAGACCGGTCCGTAGACAACGTGTTTGCAACGATCGGGTCCAGAAAGGACATCCCCATGACCAACACCATCAAGCGGCTCCACGCCGAACAGGACCAAAGCGTCTGGCAGGACGACATCAGCCGCGACATGCTCCAGCAGGGCACCCTGCAGCGGGCGATCGCGGAGACCGGCGTTCGGGGCGTGACCTCGAATCCGACCATCTTCCAGAAGGCGATCGCGGCCGGGCATGCCTACGACGAGGACATCCGCCACATGCTCGGCAAGGACACATCGCCCGCCGACGTGTTTCAGGCGCTCGCCGTGCAGGACATCAAGGATGCCTGCGATCTCTTCCGTCCCATCTATGACGAAAGCGACGGCGGCGACGGCTTCGTTTCGATCGAGGTGCTGCCGAGCCTGGCGCGCGACACCGACGGGACCCTCGCGAATGCGCGCGAGCTCTGGCGCGCCGTTGACCGCCCGAACCTGATGGTGAAGGTGCCCGGCACGAAAGAGGGCTGGCCAGCGATCGAGCAACTCCTTGCCGAAGGCATCAACATCAACATCACCCTGCTCTTCTCGCTCGCGAACTACGAGCAGGTCGCTCGCGCCTATGTCGCCGCCCTCGCCGCGCGCGACGCCGCCGGGCAGCCGGTGGATCGGCTCGCGTCGGTCGCCTCGTTCTTTGTGAGCCGGGTCGACACCGCCGCCGACAAGGCGATCGACGAGAAGATCGCGGCGGGCAACACGGGGATCGCCGACCTCAAGGGACGGGTGGCCGTCGCGAACGCACAGCTGGCCTACAAGACCTTCGAGGATATCTTCGGCGGCGACACGTTCAAGGCGCTGGCGGCCAAGGGTGCCAAGGTGCAGCGCCCGCTCTGGGCCAGCACCGGCACCAAGAACCCCGAGTACAGCGACACCCTCTACGTCGACACGCTCATCGGGCCGCACACGGTCAACACCATGCCGCTCAAGACGATCGAGGCGTTCCTCGATCACGGCACCGTCGCGCGCACGGTCGATGCCAGTTACGGCGAGGCTGCACGCGTACTGACCCGACTGGAGGAGGCCGGGATCTCGCTGGACGCGATCACGGCGAAGCTGGAGGACGACGGCATTGATGCCTTCGCGGCTTCCTATGACGAGCTCCTTGCTGGTGTCGAAGAGAAGAAGTCCGCACTCGCCGCCACCGGCGACGACTAGGCGTTTTAGTCGGGATTGCCGGTCCTGTCACATTCGCGCAGTGGCGGCCCCTGTGTCTGTCTCGGTGTCACGATGAGCCGACAAAGGGTCCGCCGCTCCGTGGCCGATGTTCACGCTGACCCAGCCATCGAATCAGATCATGGAGAACTCGTGATGACGCAGGAGAATCAGGTTCGGCACGTCGGCGTCGTTGGGTTGGCTGTGATGGGCGCCAACCTCGCCCTCAACATCGCCCGGAACGGCTTCGCCCCGGCGGTCTACAACCGCACCGCCAGCGTCACCGACGAATTCCTCGGCGGCGACGCCCGCGAGACTGACATCCTCGGCACATCGTCGATCGCCGAGCTGGTGGGGGCGCTGGAACGTCCCCGGCGCATCGTCCTCATGGTGAAGGCCGGCCCGGCCGTAGACGCCGTGATCGAGGAGCTCGCGCCACATCTCGAGCCGGGCGACATTCTCATCGACGGCGGCAACTCGTTCTTCCAGGACACCGACCGGCGATCGCGCGATCTCGCGAACCGCGGCTTCAACTTCGTCGGCATGGGGGTGTCGGGCGGCGAAGAAGGCGCGCTGTGGGGGCCGAGCCTGATGCCGGGCGGTCCGGCGGAGGCGTACGCCGCGCTGGAACCGATGTTGACCGCCATCGCGGCGGTGTCCGACTCCGGGCCATGTGTGACCCACATCGGGCCGGGCGCATCCGGGCACTACGTCAAGATGGTCCACAACGGGATCGAATACGGCGACATGCAGCTCATCGCCGAGACCTACGACATCATGCGCCGCGCCCTGGGTATGACCGCCCCGGAGATCGCCGCGGTCTTCGATCGATGGAACACGGGCAAGCTCGAGTCGTTTCTGGTCGAGATCACCGCCACCGTCCTGCGATACATCGATCCAGACACCGGAAAGCCGCTGGTCGACGTCATCGCCGATCAGGCGGAGCAGAAGGGCACCGGCCGCTGGACCAGCCAGAACTCCTTCGAGCTCGGCACGCCCACACCGGTGATCAATGCCGCCGTGATCGCCCGCGGACTCTCGTCCATGAAGGACAAGCGAGTCGCCGCCAGCGCAGTCCTGACGGGGCCGGAGTCGAACGGCGAACTTGCACCGGTTGCCGACCGCGACGCGGTGATCGACATCCTCGAGGATGCCCTCTACTTCGCCAAGATCTCGTCGTACGCGCAGGGCATGGCGTTGCTGCGGGCCGCTTCCGACGAGTACGACTGGTATCTCGATCTTTCCGAGATTGCCCGCATCTGGAAAGCGGGGTGCATCATCCGGGCACGCCTGCTCGACCCGATCATGCAGGCGTTTCGCGGCAGCCAGAAGATTGACAACCTGATGCTCGACCCGTTCTTCACCGCGGCAATCAATGACGGACAGCCCCACATCCGCAGGGCGCTGCACATCGCGCTCGACTACGGCATTCCCACACCGGCCCTGAGCTGGGCGCTCAACTACGTGGATAGCTATCGGCAGGAACACCTGCCGGCCAACCTGATCCAGGCGCAGCGCGACTTCTTCGGTGCGCACACCTACCGTCGGCTTGACCGGGACGGAGTCTTCCACACCGAATGGGCCAGCGCCGACCTGGTGACCGGTGACGGCGCGGCTTCAGGCAGCTGAGCTCGACCCTCGCGCAACCCAACGCCGAGCCTGCTGGGTGAGGCGAACGACCAGCAACCTCCATCTCCCGGCAGGAAACGCCCATGAGTGAGACCAGAACCCGGCCGACCGAATACGACTACGCAACCGACAGCCAGGGCGACATCGACCATGTCGGGCACCAGTTCGACGCCGCCGAGCCGATCGGTGTGGCGAGCACCAACCCACTTCGTGGGGGACTCAGGCTCGAACGTGCCCCGGCACCATGTGTCATGGTGATCTTCGGTGTCACTGGCGACCTCACGGCCCGCAAGCTCATGCCCGCCCTCTACGATCTCGCCGTCGGTTATCCCCTGCCCGAGGGTTTCTCCATCGTCGGGGTAGCCCGCCGCGACTGGAATGACGAGACCTTCCGCGAGCACATGCGCGAAGCCGTCGAGAAGGGTGCGCGCACGCCGGTGACCGACGAGTCGTGGAAGCTCTTCAGCCAGGCGCTCTTCTATGTGAGTGGCACGTTTGACGACGAAAACACCTACACCGACCTGCGGGACCGGCTCGATGTGATCGACCAGCAACGGCGCGCCCAGGGGAATCGCCTGTTCTATCTCGCCACGTCGCCAACCTGGTACGGCCCCATCATCGGCCACCTCGGCGCGTCGAAGCTCGCGGCGCGCCAGGACATTTACTGGAACCGTGCCGACAGCTGGAACCGCATCGTCGTCGAGAAACCCTTCGGGAAGGACGTCGATACCGCCCGCGCGCTGAACGCCGAGATCGGCGCCGTGTTCTCGGAGCGGCAGATCTACCGCATCGACCACTACCTTGGCAAGGAGACGGTCCAGAACGTCCTCGCCTTCCGCTTCGCCAACACCCTCTTCGAGCCGGTATGGAATCGGCAGTATGTGGACCACGTGCAAATCACGGTTGCCGAATCGATCGGCGTCGAAGGTCGCGGCGGCTACTACGAAGAGGCGGGCGCGCTGCGCGACATGGTCCAGAGCCACATCCTGCAACTGCTCTCCGTGATCGCGATGGAGCCGCCGGCGCTCTTCAACGGCAACGCGCTGCGCGACGAGAAGGTCAAGGTGCTGCGCGCCGTGGAGCCCCCGCTGGGCGAGAAGGTCAACGAGCTCACCGTCCGCGGCCGCTACGAGGCGGGCTATGTCGGTGGCCGCTCCGTCCCCGCCTACCGCGACGAGAAGGATGTCAGCCCGCAGTCTCGGACCGAAACCTATGTCGCCATGAAGCTGAATATCGACAACTGGCGCTGGGCTGGCGTGCCGTTCTACCTGCGTACCGGCAAGCGGTTGCCCCGGCGCGTGACCGAAATCGCCATCGAGTTCAAACAGGTGCCGCACCTGATGTTCCAGTCGATCGGCAACGTCGATATCACGCCCAATGTGATCAGCATGCGAATCCAGCCCGACGAGGGCATCGCCCTCAAGTTCGCCGCCAAGGTTCCGGGTCCGAACACCCAGTTGCGTCCCGTGCGCATGGATTTCCTCTATGGTCAGTCGTTCGGCGAGGCTGGTCCAGACGCCTACGAGCGCCTGTTGCTCGATGCGATGCTCGGCGATCCGACACTGTTCGCCCGGCGCGACGAGGTAGAGACCGCCTGGTCGCTGATGCAGCCGATCCTTGACGGGTGGGACGAATTGCCAGTGCCGATCTACCCCTACGAATCCGGCACCTGGGGGCCGACGAAGGGCGACCAGCTCCTCGGGCGCGACCACCATGTCTGGCGCCGCCCGTAGACGGATTGGCGATCGTTTCGGTCGATCGTGCGGAGGTCACGTCCTCTCCCGCCGACCGGCCGGAACTACGCGCTATTCACGTACGGCCGACCCTTGTGGCCACCCTGACCGGGGCCGGGACGAGCCCGGCCCATACGAGATACAGGTACAGTCGCCATGGCACAGACACCCAGCACCAAACCGGTTCTTGCCTCCACCTGGCAGTCCGATACACTCGACACCGGTACCATCCACGACGAGCTCAATCGTCTCTGGTCAGAGCTGGGCGGACCGCCGCACGGTGGCGATGCACCCGGCGAGATGGTGGCGGAATCTCACTTCGGCGGTGGCGGGCTCATGCGCGCCAACACGCTCAACCTGATCGCGGTCGCCAACGATATGCG
>JAUIGA010000188.1 GCA_030430125.1 Chloroflexia bacterium
GTCAGCCAGCATGTCGAGGAAGGCGCCCGACAAGAGATAGCGGCTGATGTTGACCAGCGCACCTCCTTGAAGCACGGTGGCATCGTCCGGCTTTTCGATGAGTCCGGTCAGATGCAGGCCCCGGCTTGTAGCCCGTGTCGCGAGATGCCCATAGGCCCCGTGTACGCCAGCGCGCATCGGCTGTCCAACGATCGCGGCCCCACCGTTGCTTGCCACTTCGAGATTCGCCAGCGATGACTCTCCATCGGGATCGATCAGAATGTCGTCGCCTGAAACGAAGTAGAAGCGGTCATCATCTACAAACTCACGCGCAAGGAGAGCCGGTACCGCTGTGCCATAGTGCTCTCCCGCAAGGTCCTGCTCGATGAACACAAGCCTGGGCACTCGCGGGATCTCCCGGAGAAGGTCGCCCTTCTTTTCCCATCCTCTTCGTTTGAGGAGAGTAACAAGGTCACCGTCATCCGAGTAATGCGCCTGAACCTGCGAGCTCCCCTTCCTGACAACGATTGCGATGTCCTCGACTCCTGCTGCGAGACATTCCCGAACGATGTAGTCGATCACGGGCCGTCGCCCGATCGGCAGCATCGCCTTGTCTACCACCTTGGTCACTGGATACATCCGCGTGCCAAGACCGGCGGCAGCGATGACCGCCTTCTTCACATCGGGCACGAACCCCTCCATCTGGATTCAGATCATCAGTGGCCTAGAAATCCTCGCGGAGCATCACGCGGTGGCGGGCTCGCTCCTGCCGGGACGCCTCGCGGATCAGGTCCTTGACGCGGTCCGGATCGGGAACATTGTGCAAGAATCGAGTGGGCTTGCTGGAATCTCCAGAAGCGATGTAGATATCTCCCATCCCCGTGATGCGCTCCAGCGGATGCTGCTTCACCCCGACATCGGTCACCCGGTACAGCTCGACCTCCTCGGTCGTCTTGCCGACGAAGCCGAACTCGATCATCAACCGCTGCGTCGTCAGCTTGTACCGGTTCATCAGCGCCATCCGCGGCGACCACAGCCGGCTGGGCCGTCCCTCCCAGATCAGCCGCTCGCCGCCGGCAACGCCGTCCAGATCCTGCCCCACAGGCAGACCGTCGTCCGCGATCGGCACACCAGACACGACCGGCTCATGGTCCGGTTTTCGGTCGACTGCGGCGTCGGCCTTCATCTCGGCCGCGGTCTTGACACCGGATCCAGCATTGGTCTCGCCGAGCCGGCGGCCGCAGTTGTCGCAGAACCGGGCCGATTCGTCATTCTCCGTGCCGCAATCGGGACAGGTAGTCATCTTGCAATCCTCCGAAACGCGCCATCACGGCCACATCCATGATCTGGTGTCTTGCACCCGATAGTACCGCGTTTGGCGATGGACCGCGCCAAGACTACACTACGACCACACACGCGGACTCGATTCATGGCACAAACAGGAGCACCCGATGGCGACCGCGGACACCGGCAATGAGGAGCCGATCATCAACATCCGGGGCGAGAAGGTCGGCCTCGGCCCGTTCGACCGGTCGATGATCCCCGATCTGACGCGCTGGATCAACGATTTCCCCACCAACCGCACACTCGCACTGGATCCGCGACCCATGACGGTGGACCAGGAAACGCAGTGGTATGAGCGTGTCACCGGCGACGCCGCCGGCGTGCATTTCACCATCTACGACCTGTCGGACTCGGCCTTTGTTGGGGGCACCAACCTGTTCGACATCGATCACCGGCATCAAACCTGCGAGCTTGGAATTGCCATTCTCGACCCTGAGCGGCGTGGCAAGGGCCTCGGCACCGAAGCGGTGATGCTGATCACCGACTACGCCTTCCACGTAATCGAGATGCACAACGTCCAGCTTGCGACCTACGGGTACAACTGGGCAGGACAGCGCGCGTACGAGAAGGCCGGGTTCCGTGAGTACGGCCGACGGCGAGAGGCACGCCTCCACAACGGCAAGCGCTGGGACATCATCTACATGGATGTGATTGCATCCGAATGGAAAAGCCCGGTGATGGCGCGGATGATGGCCCCGGACGCGCAGCGCTGATCCAGGTCTCCAGCAGGCCCTGCTCAGAACGCCATGCGCCTCGTTGTTGCGTGCAGACAATCGTCGGCACCCGTACCGACGAACCCGCACATTTGCGTACGGACCTCGGACCAGCCACGTCAATCCAGGTAATCATGCACCTCGTCGAGGTAAGCCCGATAGGTATCCTCCCCGAACGTCACCATTCGGATGGTGCGGATCGCGGGATAGGCCTGCGCCAAGTCACGGAGCGCGTTCATGGCGATGCTCGCCGCACGGCGCACCGGGAACCCGTAGACGCCGGTGCTGATCGAGGGGAAGGCGATCGAGCGCACCTCATGCTGGCTTGCCAGGCGCATCGACGACCGGTAGCAGCTCGCCAGCAGCGCGTCCTCGTCGTGATCCCCACCCTGCCAGACCGGGCCCACGGTGTGGATCACCCATCGCGCCGGCAACAGGAATCCCGGCGTGATGCGCGCATCGCCAGTCGGACACCAGCCGATGCGGCGGCACGCTTCGTCTATCTCGGGACCCGCCACCCGTCGAATCGCGCCATTGACGCCGCTGCCTGGCCCAAGCTGGTTGTTCGCGGCGTTGACGATCGCGTCGACCTCCTGCCGCGTGATGTCGCCCCGAATCAGTTCGACATAGCCATCGCTGATGGGCATGGTGAAAACCTGTGTGACTGACTCGTCAGTCTCCAATCGTGGCTCCGAGCTTGTCGAGGAGTCCCCCGGCGAAGCCGCTGCCTGAGGGGAAGAAGCGCAACATGCGCTCTCGGCGTTACATCGCCAGCTTCGCTGTCGAGCGCTTCGCGCGGGGACCCTTCGACAAGCTCAGGGTGACGTGGGACCGGGCGGACGCTGTTTCCACACCTTCAGAAGCATGGAACATGCCGTGCCTACGCGCTCATCGCCTCCTGCAGCAGGCCCGGCACCTGCGACGGACTCTGCGCCACCCGCACCCCGGCCGCCTCCAGTGCCTTCATTTTCTCCGCCGCCGTGCCGGCACCGCCGGAGATGATCGCTCCGGCGTGCCCCATGCGCTTGCCCGGTGGCGCCGTCTGCCCGGCGATGAACCCGGCCATCGGCTTGGTGACGTTCGCCGAGATAAACGCCGCGGCGTCCTCCTCATCCGTACCGCCGATCTCGCCGATCATCACGATCGCCTCGGTGTCCGGGTCCTCCTGGAAGAGCGCCAGGCAGTCGATGAACGATGTCCCGATCACCGGATCGCCCCCGATGCCGACCGCGGTCGATTGACCCAGGCCGGCTTCGGACAGCGCATTCACCACCTCATAGGTCAACGTGCCCGATCGGGATACCAGTCCAACCTTGCCGGGCTTGTGGATGAAGCCGGGCATGATCCCGACCTTCGCCTGTCCCGGCGTGATCAGGCCCGGACAGTTCGGCCCGATCAGTCGCGCGCCCTGCTGCCGCACATAGTGGTAGACCGGCACCATGTCGTTGACGGGGACACCCTCGGTGATGCAGATCACCAGCTCGATGCCGCTGTCGACCGCCTCGTAGATGGCATCCGGCGCGAACCTGGCCGGGACGTAGATGATGGAGGTGTTCGCTTGTGTCGCCTCCACCGCGTCCTGCACCGTGTCGAAGACCGGCACTCCCGCGATTTCCTGTCCCTTGCGTCCTGGAGTGACTCCGGCGACCACGTTGGTGCCGTACTCGACCATCTGCGTTGTGTGGAACGATCCTTCGCGCCCGGTGATGCCCTGCACCAGCAGTCGGGTGTCGTTGTTGACCAGAATGCTCACGCGTTGCTCCTCGTGTTGACCCCGGATTCCTTCACTGACAAACCCCACGTACGGGCGGCACTTGTGGCCGCCCCTCAATTGATGTGGCGAGACCGGCCCATACGCGGGTTCCTGAGACCGGACGATTACCCGTTCGCGGCCTTGACGACCTCGGCGGCTGCCAGGTCCATCGACGTCACGGCGGTGATCCCCGCCTCCGCCAGGATCGACTTGCCCTCCTCGGCGTTGGTGCCGGAGAGCCGCACCACGATCGGCACCTCGACCGCCACCTGTCCCAGCGCCTCCCGAATACCGTTGGCAACCTCGTCGCCCCGCGTGATGCCACCGAAGATGTTGATCAGAATCGCCCGGACGTTGCGGTCGGCTGTCACCAGTGTGAACGCCTTCGCCACCTGCGACGCGTTGGCCCCGCCACCCACATCGAGGAAGTTGGCTGGCTCGCCACCGTGGAGCTTGACGGCATCCATCGTTGCCATCGCGAGTCCAGCACCGTTCACGATGCAGCCGATGGTGCCATCCAGCTTGACGAAGGAAATGCCGTTCCGCTTCGCCTCGAGCTCCGTGGCATTCTCCTCGTTGAGGTCACGCATGTCCTCAGTGTCGGGGTGCCGGGCCAGAGCGTTGTCGTCGAAGCTCATCTTCGAGTCCAGCGCGAGCCACTGGCCATCGCCGGTGAGGATCAAAGGATTGATCTCAACGAGGGTCGCATCCTCATTGAAATAGACATCGTAGAGTTTCGACGCGATGGCCGCGAAGCCGTTGATCTTGTCGGCCGGCAACCCCATCTCGAAACCCATCTCACGGGCCTGGTACGGCCGAAACCCAACCAGTGGGTCGCCGAGACGCTTCACGATCGCATCGGGGTTCGTCTTCGCCACTTCCTCGATCTCGACACCGCCCTCGGCGCTGGCCATCACCAGGACCTTGCGGTTCGGGCGATCGAGCACGACGCCGAGATAGAACTCGCTGGCAATATCGGCACCCTTGGCGATCAGTACCTTGTGCACCGTGTGCCCGCGAATATCCATCCCCAGGATGGCCGCGGCCGCCTCGCCAGCTTCCACCGGGGTGTGAGCAAGCTTGACGCCCCCGGCCTTGCCACGCCCGCCGGTGTGGACCTGCGCCTTGACCACCACCGTTCCGCCGAGCTCGCGCGCGATCGCCTCCGCCTCATCCGGCGTCGACGCGACCTTGCCCGGATTCACCGGGATGCCGTACGTCGCGAGCACCTTCGCCGCCTGGTATTCATGGACGTTCATCGACTGCCCCACTCCTTGTCTCTTGGGTCTCGCGGCCGGCCCCACCGGTATCGCGCAATCGGAGTTCCGCGCCTCACGCATCAAAGCATACCGCGAGCATTTGGGAAACCGCAGTGAATCCGGCTTATTTGACCGTGGTAGATCATCACCAGCACGACGTAATGCGTGGTATAGTCTTGGCACCGAGACGTTTCCAACAGGTCGCGCTCGCCAGGAAGGCCGCCGCTCTCCGCTTGCGTCTGTCTCCTCTCGGATCCGGTTCGGAACAGGGACTATCCGCTTTCGTTTTCAATAGTGTTTGTCACGGGTTACGTACCGCGACAGGAGAGGTTCAGACGACAATGAGTGATCGAACGCTGACGTGCCGCGACTGCGGCGAGGAGTTCGTGTTCACCACGGGCGAACAGCAATTCTACACCGAGCGTGGCTACTCGGAGCCAAGCCGCTGCAAGCCGTGCCGGCAGGCCCGCAAGGCCCAGAACCAGGGTGGCGGCGGCTACTCGTCCGGCGGCTATTCGAGCGGTGGATACGGTGGTGGCAGCGGCGGCCAGCGCCAGTTCTACCCGGCGGTGTGCTCGGAGTGCGGCAAGGACACCGAAGTGCCGTTCCAGCCCACCCCCGGCAAGCCGGTCTATTGCCGCGACTGCTTCCAGTCCCGGCGCGCTCCCCGATACTCCAACTACTAGAGGTCGATCGGGGCCACAAAGCCAGATGCGAACACGGGGCAGGAAATTCCTGCCCCGTTGTTGTATGCATGACCACGAAAATGTGGCGTACCGGCCCGCTATCATCTATCCTGCCACCGGACTGGTCTCCGCATCCCGATCGACGGGGATCGCCTGGCCTCAACTGTTGTAGCGCCGCTTCCCGGATCGACAGACCTTCGCATGATGCAACACCCCCCCAACCACGCACCGGGCAATCGGGCGGACGGCGATGCGCCGGCCAATTCCGCCGCGCTCGTGCGGTCTGGTGGACTGGTTGAACTGCGCCGGCACACCAACGCCAATCGCGAGGCGTTCATCCGCTGGTACGCCGACCCGGAAATCGCGCGGCTGTTGCGCCACGATCTCGAGCCACTCACGCGCCGCGAAGCCAACGCGTACTTCTCGAACATCATCCTCCCGCTCTCCGGGCGTGGCGAGTGCTGGGCGATTCACGCCCGAGACAGCGGTGTTCTGATCGGTACCGCCGCGATCACCAACCTCAACACCTGGCGGCAGACCTGCCTCTATCGCATCGTCATTGGGGAAAAGGATGCCTGGGGTCGCGGGTTCGGCACCGAAGCCACGCGCCTGGTCGCCATGGAGGTCTTCGAAACCCTCCCCGTCACGCACTTCCGCCTGGAAGTCTTCGCGCACAATCCCCGCGCCCTGCGCGCCTACGAGCGAGTCGGGTTCCGGCCCTACGATCGCTACACCGAGCGTGTCGCGGGCAAGAACGAAACCCTCGACATCATCGCGATGGAGCTGACCCCCGACCTGCTGGCATCCAACTTGCCG
>JAUIGA010000189.1 GCA_030430125.1 Chloroflexia bacterium
TGCGCGACCCGCATCGCGCGGAGGCAGTTGAAACCGAATCCAGGAAGACCGAGCCGGCTGGCGCCGCCCATGTCGCCCCGGCTGCGGGAGAATAACGAACAACCCACGGGGCGGCGCGGCTGACCGGCTGCCCCAAACCGAACGACCGCGCCGCGAGGCCCTGCGGCGAACCCATCCGGAGTTTGCGTGAACCACACAGGCCCCACCGACACCATGCACCAGCGCGGCGTGAAGGCACGAGAGAACCTGGTCAATGCGCTGCGCGAGTGCGGCGATCTGGCGGACGCGGTCGAGCATTTCGACGGCCCCGAGCTGCTGGAAGTGCTGGACTACCTCGACAGCCTCCGATTCGTCATGGCGGAGTCCGGTCAGCTGCTGGCGGGCGTCGTCCGCGGCGAGCTGTAGCATCGCCGGTGGCGACGTTCGCAACCCGAAGCCGGCGTCGAAGCCGTCAATAGGTAGACCCGCGCTTCGATGCGGGTGCGCCGTCCCTACCATCTGGCGAGCCACGGCAGCCAACGACGCATTGTCATTCCGAGCCGGCGAGGCGCCGCTGCCACCGCCGGCACAAGACGGGTGACGCACATTGCACGCATCTCGCCGTCTCCCAACCGTCACTCTGAGCGGAGCGAAGAGTTCTCCCCACTGACTTCCCTCCAATGGAGGGGAGTCAGTGGGGAGGACCCCTCGACAAGCTCGGCATGACGTTGAGGTGGGGCGCGTCGTGTGGCATGTGCATCACCCGTCTTGTGCCGGCGCTACATGCGGATCCCAAGGCATCACCCGGACTTGGTATCAGCTCGGGTCTACATGGTGGTGTCGCCTATCCGGAATTCGGGTGATTGCTGGATGAACCGGACGGTGAACGGCCGCCACAGGGGCGGCACTACGGACGGCTTTCCATGAGCGTTCGCCGGGCACGAACCAGGCCTCGTTCGAAATCCAGTCCATCGCGCCTCAGCTCCAGGAGATACCGGTGAAGCTCGAGGCGAACGCCTGCCGGCTGGTGCGCACCGACTCGATCTCATCCAGCGCCGTGTGGTCCTGCTCGAGGATGAGATAGTCGAGGTTCGGCAACGCGCCAGCGGCGTCGATGATGCGCTGGATCGGGAGCACGCCCGTGCCGATCTCGGTGAAGCAGCGCTCGTCCTTGCGCTCCCGGAAGAGCGCCGAATCGATGGTCTCGGTCGGCGACACGACCCCGTCGAACAGGTTCAGCGGCTGTGGCGCGTCAGTGGGGAAGTCCTTCTGGTGCAGGAGAATCACGCGGTCGGCGTGCTTGCTCATCCACTCGATCGGATCCTGCCCGCCACGGTACATCCAGTAGGTGTCCAGCTCGAGCTTGACCAGTTCGGGATCGGTGTTGTCGAGGATGACGTCGTAGACATAGTCGTCTCCGAACCGCTGAAATTCCTGGAAGTGGTTGTGGTAGTAGAAGCGCATCCCACGCTCCCGCGCCAGCTCGCCCACCGTGTTGAACACCTCGGCGCGACGCAGCACGTAGTCGCGATCGCCGTACGGGTAGAACTCGATGTCGCATCCGAACTGGGTGTTGCCGAGCTCGGCCTGGTAGTCCAGCGCCCGCGGCAGGATGTCGATGTCGAGCGGGTTGATATGACATCCGACGATAGACATGCCAAGGTCGGCGAGCCTGGTGCGAAGCTCGAATGCATCCACCCCAAATCCGACTCCGGGGTCGTTGCGCGCGTTGTGGTTGGCGGCTTCGAGGTGGGTGAAGCCGACCTCGGCCAAACGCTCGAGGGTTCCCCAGGGATCACGGGCAAGCGAATCGCGGACGGAATAAAGCTGGAGTCCAACACGTACGTTCATTGTGGTTCCTTCGGTTCATGTACGAACGACGAGGGAGCATGTTCGTGGCCGACGAACCCGCCCACCTCGGGGCGGGTCTACGTGGCGGCGTCGCTTACCCGCCGATCGGGTCGAACACCCTTGGCGTCAGGTCCGGATCGGCCAGGTCCGGGTCGAGCGGGTAGATGGGGCGCTGGACGCGCTGGTACGGCAGGCTGGTGGTATCCGGGTTGACCCCACCCGGCGACAGCGCCATGAGCGCGACGGACGCGATATCCCGGTACTCCGGATGCAAGTACCCGAGCTTCACCACGAAGATGTCGTGCTCCTGGATGCGCAGATCCAGCACCTCGAACTCGGCCAGGCTGTGGTACGGCCGGCGGCGCGTCGGCACGATCACGTACACGCCGCAAGATTTCACGACGGCCACGTCGCCGCCAATCGGGTCGTCCCGCAGCAGCGCGTGGACAGTCCCGGTGATCTCCAGCGGGGAGGCGTTGACGGGGTCGAGGACGCCGCCGATCGTCACCGTCACCTCCTGCCCGACCCCGGCCGCGAAGCAGGTCTGCACGGCTTCCGCTCCCGGCACCGCCGCCACGACCGCCGTCTTGGCGCCGGATCGCAGCTCCTCCCGCGCCAGCAGTCGCTCGACCATGTACGGCACATCCCCGGCGCCGCCGGCGGTCGGATTGTCGCCAGCGTCGCTGATGATGACCGGCTTCCCGTCTGACTTCAGCGCCTCGTCGATCGTCCAGTCCACACTGCCGGTCGGCACGCCGTACTGGAAGTCCTCCCGCGCGTCCCAGTAGCGCCGCGCGATCTTCTCGGCCTCGCCGGTGATCGCGTCGACGTCGGTGCCGGTGACCACAACGGTAGCGCTGTTGCGGGGCTGGTCGGCCCACGTATAGCCAACCCACAGCGAGGGGTCGATCACGCCTTCGACGGCGTCGGACTCCTTCAGCTTGCCGTAGACCGTCTTGCCCGGTTCGACGAAGGTGCTGGTGCGCTCGCCCTGCAGGCTCACCGGGATGCGCACCCAGGCCCGATACGGGCGGGTGCCGGTGTCGAGACAGTGCAACAGGTGGGTGACAGCGCGCTCCTTGGACTCCATCGCGTCGATGTGCGGCGCCTCGCGGTAGGCGGTGAAGACATCGATCTGCGAGACGAGCTGTGGGGTGATGTTGCCGTGCAGGTCCATGCCGGCGGAAAGGATGCACTCCGGTCCGACGATCTCGCGAATCGCGGTGGCGAGGTCGCCCTCGGCGTCATCCATGCCAACCACGCTCATCGCGCCGTGGACATCGAAGAAGAAGCCATCGAGCGGCAGCGCCGCGCGGACACGGTCGAGCAGCTCGGTCTTCATCGTTTGATAGGCGTCGGCGGTGACCTGACCGCCAGGGATCGCCCGCGCCTTGTAGCAAGGAACGAACTCGATGTCGTCGCGGTCGCGGTAGGTCCAGTCCGGCAGGTAGGGGTACATCTCCTGCATGGCGTCACCGGCGCGAATCCGGAAGTCGTCCAGGGTACTGTGCAGTGGCGAGAAAGTGCTGCTCTCGATGGCGATGCCGCCGATGCCGATGCGGTACATGATTGCTCCGTCCGAGAAGATGACAGGGTGGGTCATTCATACCCGTCCTGACGGTATCCGGAACTGGGCCAGCACGCAACGGCGAAAAGACACGAACGAGGTCCGGGTTGGCCCTTTGCGGTCCGGTACCGCCGTCCTGCGCGGCGGCTCGCGCGCCGAATCCCCGGTTGGGGCCCTCGATGTATCAAGACAGCAGCATTCGGATCAGCACTGGATCATTGGCGGTTGTATCATCGCGTGGGTCACCATAGATCCATCGCTTCGGCGGGATGTGGCAAGCCGCGCGGCGATGCCGCCCATCGAGCTTTCCGGAGGCACGTACATGTCGTTTCAGGCCTATCTCGACAACATCGAGGACAAGACCGGACTCACGCCACGCCAGTTCGTCGACCTTGCCCATGCAAAAGGGTTCGATCAGCCGGGCGTCAAGTCAGGCGTCATCGTCGACTGGCTGAAGACCGACTACGGCCTCGGTCGCGGTCATGCCATGGCGCTGGTGCATGTCATCAAGAACGGCCCGAAGATCGACACGAAGCACGTCGGCAGCACCGGCACCCATCGCGACGATTCGGATACGCTTTGGCTCGACGGCAAGGCCACGCGGCCAGCGTAGGCGGTGTGCACAGGCGGGACCGGCGAGCCGGGGCATCTGGTACGGACGGTGAATCTCGACCACTCCCCAGCCTGGGCTACACGACAGGATCGCTTTCACCATGCGCGACAACATCCAGGCCATCATCGACCGGTATCACGCGGAGGAGGATTTCTCGGGTGTCGTCCTCGTGCGACAGGGCGACGAAGACATCGTGCACGAGGCGCGGGGGTTGGCACACCGCGGCTTCGGCATCCCCAACACCGTCGACACCCGCTTCGACAACGCCTCGGTGACGAAGATCTTCACCGCGGCGGCGACCATGCAGCTCGTCGACCGTGGAGAAATCGCGCTCGACACGCGAGTGATGCCGTTCCTCGGGATCGAGGGCACCCGCATCAGCGACGACGTGACGGTTTACCACCTGCTCACGCACACCTCCGGCATCGGCGACGACGCCGACGAGGAGGCCGGCGAGGACTACGAGGCGCTCTTCGTCGACAAGCCGAACTATTCGATTCGCGAGACGCGCGACTTCCTGCCGAGCTTTGTGGACAAGGAGCCGAACTTCGCGCCGGGCGAGGGCGTGCGCTACAACAACGTCGGGTTCATCCTGCTCGGACTCGTGATCGAGCAGGTGTCGGGTCTCCCCTATCGTGACGTTGTGCGGGAGCGCATTTTCGCGCCAGCGGGGATGATTGGTGCCGACTTCTGCGCGATGGACGGCACCTGCCAGAACCTCGCCGAGCACTACAAGAAGATCGAGCATGAGGACGGCGGGGTCGAGTGGCGGAAGAACATCTACAGCTATCCTCCGATTGGGGACCCGGCCGGAGGCGCGACGGTAACTGCACGGGACCTCGATCGATTCGTTGGCGCAATTGCGTCCGGCATGCTGATGCGTGATTCGGCGTCCAGCCAGCTTCTTCAGCCGCAGGTGAAAGAGCAGGATTTCCGGGATGGCGAGCTGTGGAACGGTTTCGCATTCGAGTTCACACGCGACAGCGCTGGCGACATCGTCCGGTTCGGCAAGGATGGGATCAACGCGGGGGTTGCGAGCTTCGCGACGTGGTTCCCGCAGCGAGACATCACCTGCGTACTGCTCGCGAACCAGGATTGCAACGTCTGGGCGATGCAGCGCGAGCTCAACCCCCTCTTCAGCGACTGGTATCGCGCCGGTTGACATGAAATCCGGGAAAATTCGTCGGGGTGGGGGAGGGTAACACCCGGACCCGGTATCGCTCGTCGACGGAAGTGCCCGCAGCGCACGTGAGTCCTCGGCAATCTTCCCGCACGTCACACGTCATGTGCAGCGGCGCCTACCTCCGCTTATGCGACATCAGGGTATACAATACGCATATCAGCTTCACGTACCGGCGTGCCTTGAGGAGACCGGGAATGCCCTCAGAACCCGCCGCGCGGGGTTCCGACGAGCCAGCTCCGTTCACATCGCTCCCTGGATGGCAGGCCAGGTCACACCTGCCGCAACCGCTTTCCGCACTGATAGGGCGGGACGACGACATTGCCGCGACCGCGGCGCTGGTTCGCGACCCCGCAACCCGTCTGGTTACCCTGACAGGCCCCGGCGGTGTCGGCAAGACCCGACTCGCGCTGGCGGTCGCCGCGGAGGTCGTCGACGCGTTCCCCGAGGGCGTGGTGTTCGTGGACCTCGGCGACGTCCTCGATCCCGCACTCGTCGCCCCGACCATCGCCCATGCACTCGGCATCTCCCGATCAGACAGTCGTCCTGCCCTGACCATCCTCATGGGGGTCCTCGCATCCGCGCGCCTGCTGTTGGTGCTCGACAACTTCGAGCAGGTCATCGACGCCACCACCACGGTGCGCGACCTGCTTGAGGCTTGCCCGAGGGTTTCGGCGATGGTCACCAGCCGCGCGCTCCTTTCAGTGTCGGGCGAGCGGGTCATTCAGGTGCCGTCGCTCTCCCTGCCGAACTCCGATGGCAAGCCGGACGACGCCGATGCGGTCCGCCTGTTCGTGGAGCGCAGCCAGGCCATCCAGCCTGCGTTTGCCTTGTCCGAATCGAACACCAGGGCGGTGGCCGCCATCTGTGCGCGACTGGACGGCCTGCCGCTCGCCATCGAGCTGGCCGCCGCACGCACCGTGCTCTTTCCGCCCGACGCACTGCTGGCACGGCTGGACCGGCGCCTCGCCGTTCTGGCCGGTGGAGGTCGCGACCTGCCCGACCGGCAGCGCACCATGCGCGACACCATCGCCTGGAGCTTCGACCTGCTCGATCCGAATGAGCAGGTGGTGCTGCGCCGCATGGCGGTGTTCGTCGGCGGGTGCACACTGGCGGCGGCCGAGGCGGTGTGCGCCGGGCCAGACGACCAGGATATCGATGTCCTGGCAACGATGGAATCGCTGATCCGCCAGTCGCTGGTCCAGGTCGGCAAGACGCCGCGCGCCGGTGGGCAACCGCGACTGACAATGCTGGCCACCGTGCGGGAGTTCACCGCTGAGGCGTTGGCGGCCAGCGGCGATGAGCAGCCCACAATGGAGCGTCATGCCAGGTACTACCTCGACCTCGCGTCGAGCGC
>JAUIGA010000190.1 GCA_030430125.1 Chloroflexia bacterium
ACCCCCGGAGAGCTGGGTCGCTGGCTGGCCAAGCTTGATATAACCCAACCCGACATCGTGCAGTGTTGCGAGCTTTCGCCTGATCGCCGGGATGTTCTCGAAGAACACAACCGCCTCTTCGACGGTCATGTTGAGCACATCCGAGATCGATTTGCCCTTGTATGCGATCTCCAGTGCCTCGCGGTTGTAACGCTTGCCCTTGCACACTTCACAGGGCACGAACACATCCGGCAGGAAGTTCATCTCGATCTGGATGATGCCTTCACCCTTGCACGCCTCGCACCTGCCGCCCTTGACGTTGAACGAGAACCGACCCGGCTTGTAGCCACGAGTCTTCGCCTCAGGCATCGAAGCGAACAGCTCCCGGATTGGCGTGAACACGCCCGTGTAGGTCGCGGGGTTGGATCGTGGAGTGCGCCCGATCGGGCTCTGGTCGATATCGATCACCTTGTCGAGATGCTCGATTCCCTCCAGGTCATCGTGCGAGCCGGGCTTGACCTTGGCGTTGTGCAGCTCCTGCGCGAGGCGGCGGTACAGCGTATCGGTGACCAGCGAGCTCTTGCCGGACCCTGACACGCCGGTGATGCAAGTGAATGTGCCGAGCGGAAACTCGACCGTCACGTCGCGAAGATTGTTCTCCCGCGCGCCGACGACCCGCAGCCTGTTTCCGTTTCCAGAGCGGCGCTCCGCCGGGATCTGGATGCGTCTCGCGCCACTGAGGAATTGGCCGGTGATGGATTCGGGGGCGTGGCGGATAGCATCGATCGAGCCTTCCGCGACCAGTCTCCCGCCGTGCTCACCGGCGCCGGGGCCGATATCGACGATCCAGTCGGCGGCACGCATAGTGTCCTCATCGTGCTCCACTACCAGCAGCGTGTTGCCGAGATCGCGCAGCCGTTCGAGGGTGCGGATCAATCGATTGTTGTCCCGCTGATGGAGACCGATGCTCGGTTCATCGAGGATGTACAACACCCCCATCAAGCTCGACCCGATCTGTGTAGCCAACCGAATTCGCTGAGCTTCGCCGCCAGAGAGCGTATTGGCGGCGCGGTCGAGCGAGAGATAGTCCAGTCCTACATCGACGAGAAAGCCGAGTCGCTCGCGAATCTCCTTCAGGATTTGCCGCGCGATAGTGAATTCACGTACCGTCAGCGGCGCGCTGGAGTCCTCGGCGGGGTCGTCCGCAAGCTCCGTGAACCACGAGAGCGCGACCCGGATTGGGAGCGTGGTGAGATCGATGATGGACTTGCCCTGGATCAGGACTGCCAGAATCTCCGGCTTGAGCCGCGCACCTTTGCACACCGGACACGAGACAGCGGTCATGTACCGCTCGATCTCTTCTCGCATGTAGTCCGACTGGGTCTGACCGTAGCGACGCCGGAGATTGGGAATCACCCCCTCGAACGGAATCTCGTAGGATCGCACCCGGCCGCGCTTCGAGGCGTAGCGCACCTCGATCTTCTCGTTCCCGCTGCCGTGAAGGATGGTATCGACGGCCTCCCGCGGCAGCTCCTTGACCGGGACGTCCAGGGAAAACCCGTAGTGGTCCGCCGCACCCTTGAACAGTGCGGAGTACCACGTCGAGCTTTCGAACCCGCTGCGCATCCACGGTACAACCGCCCCTTCGGCGAGGGTAAGGTTGCGATTCGGGATAACGAGATCCGGATCGAACTCCATCTTCGTTCCAAGACCGGTACATTCCGGGCAGGCGCCGTGTGGCGAATTGAACGAGAAGTTCCGCGGCTCGAGCTCGCCGACGCTGATCCCGCAGACATCGCAGGCGAATCGCTCCGAGAAGGTCTGTTCCTCGCCATCCACGATCTGAACCTTGGCCATGCCGTCGGACATGCGCAGGGCAGATTCCAGTGAATCGATCAGGCGGATGCGATCGGGGTGACCCTCGATGTCGACCTGTTCCGGGTTCCCGTGTCGAATGATCAGGCGATCGACAACGACCTCGATGGTGTGCTTTCGAGTCTTCGCGAGTTTGATCTCCTCGTCGAGGTCCCGGACATCGCCATCGACACGTACCCGGACGAAGCCCTGGCGGCGAATCTCGTCGAGCACCGCGACGTGCTCGCCCTTTCGGTCGCGCACCACGGGGCCCAGGATCATCAGGCGGGTGCTGTCAGGCTGGGCGAGAATCTGGTCAGCCATCTGCTGGACTGACTGCTGCGAGATTGGGCGTCCACAATTCGGGCAGTGCGGATGCCCGATGCGCGCGTAGAGGAGGCGCAGGTAGTCATAGATCTCGGTGACGGTGCCAACCGTGGATCTCGGGTTTCGGGATGTTCCCTTTTGGTCGATCGAGATCGCCGGCGAGAGCCCGTCAATGTGATCGATGTCGGGCTTCTCCATCTGGCCGAGGAACTGGCGTGCGTATGCCGACAGCGATTCAACATAGCGACGCTGGCCTTCGGCAAAGATGGTGTCGAAGGCCAGCGACGATTTTCCCGACCCCGACAGACCGGTGATGACCACCAGCTTGTCGCGGGGGATATCGACATCGATGTTCTTGAGGTTGTGTTCCCGAGCTCCGCGGACACTGATGGAGTCGAGGTGTGGTGCCATGGAAACGTCCTTTTGTGGGCGGCGACGTAGGCGTCCGCCGGAAAGGACGTCCGCTGGTGCGGTACCGGCGTCGCGGGATGTCGAGATCGATGCTGGGATCGCATGTACATACAGTCGAACAAGTGATCGCATCGCACAGCACATCTTACCATGATCCGGTCGACGCGCCACCGTCTGTGGTGTCAATTGACGCACCACCTGGCCTATCCCGGAGTTGCATTTGGGTCCTGATTCGCGGGATACTACGTCAAGTGTCGGCGATCGGGAGTGGATGTGCGTGTGTCTCCCGGCCAGCGAGTCGATGGAACCGGTGAGACCGTCGACGTGGAGCTTGCGCATCCTGTCGCCCGTGAGACATCCGGTCGAAGCCAGCAGGTGGAGGCCGGAACGGAAGCGCCCGTTATCGCGTGACGAGTGCGGCAGCACAAGCTGCCGAAGCGAGGTGGTACCGCGGGTCAACCCGTCCTGGCAGCAGGACGGGATTGTTGTTTGGAAATGAGCTCGATGAAGGTGCCGCGACATCTGCCGGCAACACCTGGACAGGCAGGGGCGATCGCCACGATCGCCTGTGGAGACGACGAATGAGTGCAACCGGAATGTCCCCGGCCGTGTTCGAGGCCGGGGAGCTCGCGAAGAGCTACGATCCCGCGTCGATCGAACGGGGTCTCTACGATTGGTGGGACGGTCAGGGTTACTTTCAGCCCGAGGATGAGAACGGAAACGACCCGTTTGTGGTCGTGATGCCGCCACCCAACATGACCGGCGTCCTCCACGTCGGGCACGCGCTCTTCGTCGCGCTCGAAGACATCATGATCCGCTACAACCGGATGAAGGGGCGACCCGCCCTCTGGATTCCTGGCGCCGACCACGCCGGCATCGCCGGACAGCTGGTCGTAGTGCGGA
The DNA here is from genome assembly GCA_030430125.1 of Chloroflexia bacterium. Taxonomy (GTDB): domain Bacteria; phylum Chloroflexota; class Chloroflexia; order Thermomicrobiales; family UBA6265; genus JACCVC01. The sequence goes on from JAUIGA010000190.1 coordinate 3,475, forward strand.
TGTTGGCTGAAGAAGGCATCAGCCGGCACGATCTCGGCCGCGAGAAGTTCCTGGAGCGAGTCTGGGAATACATGGACGCCCTGCGGCCGCGCATTCGCGAGCAGATGAAAGCGCTCGGCGCTTCGGCCGACTGGACGCGGTTCGCCTTCACCATGGACCCGGGCCCGGCCCGGGCGGTTCGCCACGTCTTCAAGCACCTGTACGACAAGGGGTTGATCTATCGGGGGGAGCGCATCATTTCGTGGTGCCCCAACGATCGCACCGCCCTGTCCGACCTAGAAGTGGTGCACAAGGATCAACAGTCATCGCTGTGGAGTATTGCCTATCCGGTCGACGGTTCGGACGAGCGAATCGTCGTCGCGACGACGCGGCCGGAGACGATGCTTGCCGATACCGGAGTCGCGGTGCATCCGGACGACGAACGCTATCGGCACCTCGTGGGCAAGCAGGTGCGCCTGCCGCTGATGGACCGGCTGATCCCGATCGTCGCCGACGAGCATGTTGACATGACGTTTGGCACCGGCGCGCTGAAGGTCACTCCAGGTCACGATCCGAACGACTTCGAGATCGCCCAGCGGACCGGACTGCCGGCTCTTGTTGTCATGAACGAAGACGGCACCCTCAACGCCGAGACCGGGGATTTCACCGGCCTGTCGATGAAGGAGGGCCGCAAGGCGGTCGTCGCCCGGCTGGAGGCCGAAGGGTATCTGGTCGGGATCGAGCCCCACGAGCACAGTGTCGGCACCTGTGACCGCTGTGGGGCGCTGGTCGAGCCGATGCTCAGCAAGCAGTGGTTCGTGGAGATGGCTCCCCTGGCCAAGCCGGCGCTCGATGCCGCCTACAATGGCGACGTCACGTTCGTCCCGGATCGTTACAAGGGTGTCTACACGAACTGGTTGGAGAACATCCACGACTGGTGCATCTCTCGCCAGCTTTGGTGGGGGCATCAGATTCCGATCTGGTACTGCGACGAGTGTGGCGAGATCCACGCCACGGTCGAGGAGTCGCTCGATGCCTGTCCGGCGTGTGGCGGATCGGTCCATCAGGACCCGGATGTCCTCGATACGTGGTTCTCCTCCGGTCTGTGGCCGTTCTCGACACTCGGCTGGCCCGATGAGAGCGAGGAACTCAAACGCTTCTACCCCGGTGATGTATTGGAAACCGGGTACGAGATCATCTTCATCTGGGTGGCGAGGATGATCTTCTTCGGCATCGAAATGATGGGCGAGGTGCCGTTCCACACCGTCTATCTTCACGGTATCGTGCGGGACGACGACGGCGCGAAGATGAGCAAGACCAAGGGGAATGTGCTCGATCCCCTGGAGCTCTCCGCAGAGTACGGCGCGGATGCGCTTCGCTACACCCTGGTGACGCAGGCTTCCCCTGGCAACGATAGCCGTGTGAGCCTTCAGAAGGTGGAGGCGAGCCGCAACTTTGGCAACAAGCTGTGGAACATCACGCGCTTTGCCCTGCGAGGAATCGATGCCGACGCCATCGAGGTGGGGATCGACGGTCCGACCAGGCCGACCGAAGGCCTGCACTTGATCGATCGGTGGATACTGAGCCGGCTGGACGCCGTGACCGATGGGGTCACCGGGCTCCTGGACCGTCATCTGTATGGGGAGGCTGGCCGGCAGGTGTCGGACTTCCTGTGGAGCGAGGTGGCGGACTGGTACGTCGAGGCGGCCAAGGTTCGCCTGCGGGATGGCGGTGACGGTGCGCGCACGGTCGGCGCCGTGATCGCGCATGTGCTGGAGCGGAGCCTCAGGTTGCTGCACCCATATATGCCATTCATCACCGAAGCGCTTTGGCAGCAGCTTCCGCATCAAGGTGACTCCATCATGGTGGCCCCGTGGCCAACGTCCCAGCCCCGGGATCTCCAGGCGGAGAAGCAGGTGTCGCAAATGATGGAGCTGGTGCGAGGCATTCGGAATGCCCGGACCGAATCCGGCGTCGAGCCGGCACGGTGGATCTCGGCGACGGTGTACTCCGACGAGCACGCCGGCGCGTTCGAGGAGATGCGCGGGGAAATCGGGTTCCTGGCCCGGGTAGCCGACGATCAGCTCTCCATCCAGGGCGGCAAGCCGGGCCAGTCCAGCCAGGCGATCATGGTGGTTGCCGGAGATGCCATCGCCACGCTGCCGCTCAGGGATCTCGTCGATCTCGACGTTGAGCGCGCGCGCCTGGCGAAAGAGCTGGATGAGGCGCGCGGAGAAATGGGGCGTGCCGAAGGGCAACTCTCCAACGAGGCGTTCGTGTCGCGGGCACCGGAGCATGTGGTCCAGGCGCAGCGCGACCGACTTGAGCGGGCGAAGGAGCAGGTGGCGGTCATCGAACAGCGGCTTGCCTCGCTAGACCATGGGGCCTGAGCGGATCGTCGATCTCGCGTGGTTTGCTCGACACCCGGTCGAAGTCGCCTGGGATCTCATCGGGTGTGTGCTGTGCGTAACGCGAAACGGTGACAATCTCGCGGGCAGGATTGTCGAGACCGAAGCGTACGCGGGACCGGCCGACCCGGCGTCGCACGCGAGCAGGCTGCAGCGCGCACGTGGTGTGATGGCTGGGTCACCGGGGACGGTGTATGTGTATCGTTCCTACGGAATTCACACCATCATGAATGTGGTGGCGCACCTGCCGGGGGCGTCCGGCGCCGTCCTTCTGCGGGGACTTGAGCCGATCCACGGGATCGAAGCGATGCGGGCGCGCCGTTCCGGTGTCGACGATGGCAACATAGGCTCCGGCCCAGGCCGTATCGGTCAGGCGCTGGGGATACGTCTGGAGGATACCGGTATCGACGTACGCACCTCGCAGCAGTTTGCCCTGGTTCAGGGTGAGGCGAACGCGCCCATCCTCTCCAGTCCGCGGATCGGGATCAGTCGAGCGAAAGCGGTTCGCTGGCGATTCTTCGAGGCGGCAAACTGCCACGTATCACGCGACCGTCGGGGCGACGTCGTCGACCGAGCGGATGTGTATTGTCTCATACCTCCGCCAGGAACCGAGATCACGTGATTCGCCTATGCTCGTCCCGAGTGCCGGCTAGCGAGGTGGACCGACGATGCACA
>JAUIGA010000191.1 GCA_030430125.1 Chloroflexia bacterium
GTGCCGTCTCTTGCCGGAACCCCTCGATGAACCCCTCGGTAGCGATGGACCCAACCAGGCGATCGGGCCGATCGGAGAAGAAGATTGTTTCGCCGGTGCCCTGCACCAGCGTCAGCGTCAGGAGTGTTGGGTCGTCGCTGAGTGGGGTCAGCGTGCTGGTGGAGGACGTCTGGACGAACAACAGGCTGACTTGCGAGTCCGCAGCCGGTGTCGCGCCCTGGGCGACGATCGTCGTACCAGCGGTGTACAGGAGTCCCAATGCGAGAATCGCCGAGAGAATACGTCGCATGACTTTCTCCCCGTATTGAACGGCATCTCGGGTCATCGTATCAGTTCAGGGTCGATCGTTGTCCAATCACGTTGCTGGCGATCGATCCCCCGGTCGCGTCGTGGCCCGCCATCGCCGGCGTCCCGGTGCGGTAGGGTAGGGGTGGGCGACGCGAGGAGACTGGCCAATGCGATTCCTGCTGATTGTCCTGATTGAAATCCTCCTTCTCGTGCTGGTGATATGGGCGATCACGCAGTGACGTCAGTGGGTCCTCGCCCGGTTCGTCATGACCGGTCGTCCCCAGATCTGTGGTCACTACCATGCAGACACCACAGAATGGCAGACCATCCGCGGGTGGTCGGGAAGGCCTGGCGCAGACAGTGACCAGCACCAACGGGAATGGGGCGGGCTCACCCGGATTCGGTACCAATCGAAGGGGGTACCAGCCACTCCTCCCCTGAGCTGAGACACACGATCCTGACTCCATGCAACTCGTTGGTGAATCCCTGTTTGAGTGCCGTGAATGCCGCCCTGTCCGTCACGAACATGTACTTGTGCTCGGCCTCGTTCTTCTGAAGCTTGGCGAAATCCTTGCGAAGTGCCGTGATCTGAGCAGCACCGAACCTCGAGGTCTTGTATGGAGTCGTCGTCTTGACCTCGCCGATGATTCGCCTGCCGGCGACAGTGCGAGCATCGATGTCGAGCCCGTTTGCCCCCTGCGGTTTCCCGGAGACATCGAGCGGAACGAGTTGGTACCGGCTGGAGAGGTATTCCTTTGCCATGAGGCACGAAACCAGGCTCAGGTCGTTGCTGGAGTTGCCGAGAATGGCCTTGAAGGCGGCCAGGAAGGCATACCAGTCATCGGCGGATGCGGATTCATCCGGGAATGCATTGTTGTTCAGATACTCTCGGAGTCTCGTGAGATGGTCGGCTATGCTCCGCAACGAGTCCGATTCGCCTTGTGTACGCATAGTCCTGTCTCCTGGCACGTACAGCGCCTGAGGCTCGGACTTCGGCCCCATCCATGTGCACCGAGATCGCCCTGTTGGCGGAGCAACGGCTACGATTTGGGTGGCAATACATGACCGGTTCCCCGCCTCGGACATTTTGGGGATCTGTGGCGACAGACTCTTCTCAAGGCTGGGGCGAACAGCCTGCTCGTGGCAGCGGGCACCCGTCGGGGCCGCAGACACCGCGGGCGATCTCGTCGGCGCGCTCCCGCGCGAGCTGCGTCTTCTGCCAATCCCAGTCGATGGTCGGGTGGAACTTCTCCGGATGGTTGGCCGCCCAGATCTGCTTGCGGATCACCAGGTTCTCCGGGTCCATGTCCAGGGCCTTGCGCCATGTCTCGACCGCCTGCGCAACCTCGCCACGCGCGGCGAGGTCGTGCCCCTGCCGGACCAGCCGCTCGACAACTCGCGATTGCTCGCCGGTCAGCGTGTAAGGGGCTTCCGGCTGCGTTTCGGGCGGAATATCCTCGCCGGCGAAGAACCGGCGCACGGTGTCGACATCTTGCGGATTGTCAACCGAGAACCCGCCATATTTCGCCCAGCGGATGATGCCGTCGGTGTCGATCAGCACGCCGTTGGGGATCGCGTTGAACCCGAATCGGGCGCTCGAAATGCCGGTTTCATCGACGAGCGCCGGAAAGGTGACCGCCGCGCGTTCGACGTAGGGACGGGCGCGGTCGGCACCGTTGTGTTCCAGCGCGACCGCGACAACCTGAGTCGTTTCTGTGTCAGATTCGGATGCGAAGTGCTGCCACCCGGGCAACTGTTCCCGGCATCCTCACCAGGAGCCCCAGAAGAACTGAAGGAGTCGCTTCCCTCGAAAGTCGGCGAGGTTGACCTCCTCGCCATTCAGGGACGGGAGGGTAATGTCCGGGGCCGGCGATCCGGCCGAAAGCGATGTGCTTGTCATGTCAGTCTCCTTGTGCGTGCTTGCGATCGCCAGGCATTCGTGCAGGCGCATGTTCCGTGTCCCGATTATCGCGCCGGCGTCGGTCCAGGCTGCCGAGGTGCTCGCCGCGCGCCCAACGGGCCTTCGCTTCCGTGAACTCCGTGACCGCGCGGGGACCGTTGCGCTCCAGCCCTTCGGTGAAGGCGGCATCGTCCACCCAGCGCGACCCCGCCATCTCGGCGTAGAACGGCGCGAGCCGGGCGCCACTGCGCCGATCCGCCCGGCGGGCCAGCAGGTAGTCGAGCGCAGCGCGGGTGATCTCCGCGTCGGTCCAGTCGCAGCGGAACAGGACCCGGTTGCCCGGCCCGAGGATGTAGGTCATGTTCGGCAATCGGCCGAAGGCGGTGTGCGCCGTACCGTCGAGGTCGTCGACCAGGATCGGTCGCCGGACGTCGAACCGCCGCTGGAACTCCCGCGCGTAGTCCAGCTTCTGCGCGAAGCTCTCGTGATGCCCGTAGTGCTCGCCGGGATGCGCCTCCCGCACGTAGAGGAAGACCGCCTGCACGCCCTCGCCGGCATAGGCATCGGCGATCTCGTCGAGGGCTGGGCACGCCAGCCCGCAGTACGGTCAGGTGAGCGAGCCGAACTCGACGACGGTCAGGCCCCGATCCGTGTACGCGCTCAACCGCGTTGACTGCTCGTCGTCGAGCCGGGTGAGCTCCGGGTCGGGCGCGATATCGCCTGCCGGGAGGTGGCGGGGGAAGTCCCGGAATGCGTCGACATCGTCGTCCGGCGGGAACGACGCGTAGTTGTACTCGGTCGCGGTCATGGCTGATGCCCCTTCTCGTGCCGGGTGATGGTGTTCCAGTCTACGCTGGGAGCGCGGCGCGGCGCCATCGCCGTTCATTCCGGCATGATCGGCACGACGATGGCGTACCATTCATCACATCACACGTGGGTGGCGGACTGCCCGGGATCGGGAACGGGGGACTCAATGATCGCGATCACGCTCAAGATGATCGTTCGGGCGTACCGGGACGTGTACAGCGGATCCGACGTCACCCTGCGGCGAGAGGCGCATGTCCCCGCGGTGCCGGTGGTGGGCACGATCGTCGAGGTCGAGGGATCGAACTTCGAGGTGACCGATATCCTGATGCACGACGGCGCGGAGGACGTCACCTGCTGGGTGGCCGACGACATGGTGGTCGCGCGGAATCACGGTGCGCGTCGTCCGGAGGTCGCCGACGTGGCGGGCATCTCGGCGCGGATCAAGACATGGACGTTCGAGGGGTGGGAGATCGACGCCACCCACGATCTTCCCCAGGACGACATCATCGGCTAGCCTGCGGTCAGCCGGGCACCGTGCCCGGCCGCTGACGACAGGAGCGACCTCCAATGACCCGTGCCCCCATGACCCCGGACGACCTGCCCGCAGCCGCCTCGCTCTGCCGTGAGACGCTGGCGCCGTGGCTGGATCGCGACTGGTCCGGACCCGCCGGCGATCTCGAATGGAGCTGCCGGCGCACGCTCGACCACATCGTCGATACTCAGCTCTTCCTTGCCGGGAATGCCGCGCTGCGATCAACCTCCCGCGTGCTGCCGCCACGCAACGGCGATCCGGAGGCCGACCTGCCACGACTGCTCGACACGGTGGTGACCGGCGCAACGGTGCTGGAGCGCGTCTGCGCGGGCATGGAACCGGAGGAGCGTGGCTTCCACCCGGCGGGGCAGGCCGACGCTGAGGGGTTCCGGGCCCAGGGCTGCGCGGAAATCCTGCAGCACACCTACGACATCGCGAACGGGCTCGGCGAGTCGTTCCGGGCGCCGGACGGCCTGTCCGATCGCATCGTGGCGCGGCTCTTTCCATGGGCGCCGGCCGAGGCCGAGTGCCCCGATCGGTGGGAGGCGCTGCTGTGGGCGGCAGGCCGCATCGCGCTGCCGTCTCGCGAGCGGCTGGGGCCCGACTGGTGGATCCAGGCGGCACCGCTGGCGGAGTGGGGTGGCGAGCGCAAGGTCCGCACGATGCCCCCGAGCTGGCGGTAGTTCCTGATGGGACGCTCGCCTGGTAGGCACGATGTCGCGAAATCCTGTAATCCAGCCGTTGCGGTAAGACCGGAGCCTATTCTGGACAATGGAGTGGTCGTTGCGATGTCGATGCATCTTGATCTGGCGTGAGTGCGACGAAATGTGCTTCATACCAATGCTATTTCAGTGTATAGGCTTCTGCTAAAATACTGGCGTCGAATTGATCCCGATATGTGCAGCGGTGAAAACAAGGATAGGGCATGTCGGAACCAGACGTTCGCAGTGGGAGATACATTCGTCAGCCCAGCGGGTATCGGGCATTCATTCCGGCTGACTTGCCGCCCGACCCTCCAGTGGTGCTGGATGGCCCGACTATCGCATTGCTCTCCCGTGCGGATCAGGCCATCGGGCGGCTTGATGGGATTGCGCAGACCCTGCCGAACCCCGATCTCTTCGTTGCCATGTATGTGCGTCGCGAAGCAGTGGAGAGCTCAAGGATCGAAGGCACACAGAGCAGCCTTCAGGATGTGTTGTCCTTCGAGCTGGATCCGGATTCGCACGAGTTGCCGGAGGATGTCGACGAAGTCGTCAATTATGTGCAAGCGATGAACTATGGACTCGACCGATTGGCCACACTCCCGCTGTCACTCCGGCTGATCCGGGAGATTCACGCCGAGTTGTTGCGTGACGTGCGGGGCGCGGACAAATCTCCTGGCGCATTTCGCACGTCGCAGAACTGGATCGGCACGGGCAATGTGCCGTTGCAGCAGGCGACGTTCGTCCCTCCACCAGTTGATGCGATGGAAGAGGCGCTCGACAACCTGGAGCGCTTTCTTCATACAGACCACGGGCTGCCAGCCCTCGTTCACGCCGCGGTTGCGCATGTCCAATTCGAAACGATTCACCCCTTCCTCGACGGCAACGGGCGCGTTGGTCGTCTGCTGATCACGTTCCTGTTGGTCCAGCGTGGCATTCTCCACCGCCCATTGCTCTACTTGAGCGCATTTCTCAAACGTCACCGCAGCGAATACTACGATCGGCTGATGGCGGTTCGCTTTGATGGCGCATGGGAGGCGTGGGTTCGGTTCTTCCTGCGCGGAGTGGCCGAAACGGCAGAAGAAGCCTCGGAGATGGCACAGCGGATACTTGCCCTCAGAGAAGAACACCTTCGAGTTGCGCAGGAACTCGGATTGGGGGCGAATGGTATCCGCCTGCTGGATTTGCTGTACGTGCGTCCGCTGGTGAACGCAAACTTGGTAGCCGATCGCCTCGGCGTAACGGCCGCAACGGCGAACCGGCTTATCGAGCAATTCGTGAACGAGGCATTCCTCGAAGAGATCACTGGCAGGAGGCGAAACCGAGTGTTCCGGTACACGCCGTACTGGCAACTCTTCCAGGATACCGGCGAGCTTGATCCCCCGACTGGGCGATGAATGCGCCGTCGCCCAATGGTCCCCGCTGGCCGAGGAAATTCCCAACGGCTCGAACCATAACGTTCTCGTAACCCCATCGAAACAGTCCTGGTTCACAGTGGAATCAGGGTGGCACTCTGCGTGCCGTGCTTCGAGACGACCAGGCTTCACGAGGGGGCGGACATGGTCAACGTCTTCACGGTGGTAGGCGAGCACCGTCACGACCACGCGCGACTGCTGGTGCTGGGTGCGGACGGCGAGTACTACGACTACCTGGCGACTCGGCAGCGGCTCACGCCGGTCGATCCGGATCGCGAATGGCGGGTGTTTGCCCGGGACGGCGCGGATGATGCCGACCGCCATCTGGCCAGGGAAGACTGGTCGCGGGCACTGGTCACCGACCGGCAAACTCGGTAGCCCTCCGGCGGAACCAACGGCAGGTTGCCGATTGGTTGACGGGTTGCCCGCATCGACGATGCGGCGCGGGTCGCCCTATGGCCGAGCCGAGCGCAGACACGGCATCACGAGGTGTGGCGTCGACCTCGTCGGTGTCATGTTCATCATCCGCCCGCCAGATCCTGGCGATTGCCGGCCAACCGGTTCCCATTTGTTGCCATATCTGCTATCGTATGCCCAGTAATTCCACAATGTATCCGGAATCTCTTCGGTTCTTGCGTCGCAAGCGACGAGATGGTGACTCGCGTCCCGATGTGGGCGTGGGGTAGGGGAGAAGTGTCTGCATGGTTGCGTGGCTGGTGCGGTCCCTGCGGCCGCTGTTCGGTGTGTTCCTGGCGCTGGGGCTGCTGACGCTCACCGCGGGGTCCCTGCCGGCCCAGGGGACGATCGATCCCAACGCGGACAGCGACGACGACGGCGTCGTCAATAGCCGGGATCCGGACGATGACAACGACGGTGT
>JAUIGA010000192.1 GCA_030430125.1 Chloroflexia bacterium
AGCTCTCCGAGGACGAGATCGCCGCGCGCCTCAAGGAGTGGAAGGCACCGGAGCTGAAGTACCAAAATGGTGTGATGGCGAAGTACTGCGCACTGGTGCGTCAGGCCGACCAGGGCGCAACGACGCTGCTGGTGGAGCCAGACGCGCCGTAGCTTCCGCGTGGCAGGACAAGGGGGCGGAACTCTACGCGGGTTTCCGTCCCCTGCTCATGCCGCCGCGAGGACGAACAGCAACAGCGAGACGATCAGCCCTACCACGGCGACGAGCAACGCCACTTCGATCAGCGATATCCTGTCTCGTTCATCGATGCTGGTCTCGTCGGTTTCCATGCCCGTATCCCTCCTTGTTGCAGGTGCCGGATAGCGAGGGCCAAACACTGTGGCCACATCGCGACCAACGGGCGGGCTACTGCACGTAGCGCGTCGACCCCCGCGGCCCAACGAATCCCGAACCTTCGCTAAAACACCCCGCCGAGCAGGGGGTAGATCAACGATTCCCAGTGCTCGGCGACTGCATGCCGCAGGCCCGGCCGGGTCACGACGCGGATGAGTCGCCGGTGCTCTTCGTACCGTTTGAAGTCGCTGTCGTCGAGCCCGACGACATCCTTCCAGTGCATCTGGCGATGCATGCCGATCGGCGGTCGCTCGTATATCACCCAGACATCCGTCTTCCAGGTTTCCGGCTTCGGAATGTCGATAAGGATGTCGGCCTCACCGACAGGATTTCCCGTCACCCGCTCCAGCGTCGACGCCATCTGGCGCTCGAGCTCCCGCCGCGATGCTGGGTCGAACCAGAGGTTTCCAATCCGTCCGTAGAGCTCGATTGCCCGGTTGCTGATCTCCAGCGCCCGCTTGTGCACATCGCGACGGGTGAGCGCGGAAGCGAGCTGCCGGGTCGAGTCGGGCATGTCCGCGTCCTGCAGTGTATCCAGCAGCGTGGCATCGTCGAGATGCCAGAGGTCGTCCGGGGCGAGGCGATCGGCCATCAGCGCGTCCTGGACCGCCCGCAGCAGCATCACCATGCAGGCACGGTTCGTGTGGTGCCAGTAGACGTTGTCGAACATCTCCTGCCGGGCATTGATCAGCGAGTGCAGCGCGCTGATCCCTTTCGGCGTCATGACGACACGAAGATCGGCGTCGCTCGCGTCCATGCCGCCAACGGCGCCGAGGTCGAGCGCGCCGAGCAGGCGATCGGTATCAACACCGCCATACGGCACATGGCAGGCGCGAGCATCCCTCGGCAGATAGTCCAGCTTGTCGACATCGAGGGTGCCGGACAGGACTTGGGCGAGGATACGATCCCGCGGCGGCAGAGCGTTGCGGTCGCGCCCGATCAGCGACGCGATCCGATCCGGATCCAGGCCGCAGTCCGCGCGGAGCACCCGCGCGAGCGGTTCGCCCAGGATCAACCGCCGACCGACCGCTTCGTGCGGCAGGACCGGAGGACCGAGCTCCTCAACGGCATGGGAGTAGGGATAGTGGCCAATATCGTGCAGCAATGCCGCCGCCGACATGGTTCGGATATCGTCCAGGGTGATCCAGCGCCCTGTCGGACGCTGTGACAGGCGGAATGCCGCCCGCCGGGCCAGGTGCATCACACCGAGCGAGTGCTCGAAGCGCGTGTGCTTTGCGCCTGGCCAGACCCTGGAGACGAATCCGAGTTGCTGTATGCGGTCGAGTCGCTGAAACGGCGGTGTGTGGATCAGCGCCAGGTCGTCCCGCGTGAGGGGAATGCGATCATACAGCGCGTCGCGTATCTCGGCGTCCGGGTGCGTCGACTGTCGCGTCCACCATGCGGCGAGCTCGTGGTCCTGGGCATCGGTTCGGGAAGGGGGCCACGGTGACATGGAACGATCCTGATTGGCAACCGAAGTGGAGCGTGGCCGCGCCCGATGGTACAACGGACGTATGCGGCGTCAATAGCGACAGTGTGCCATGGAACCGGAGCACCGTGTGACGAACATCAGCCGTGACCAGTGGCGACAACTCCGCCAGGACGCGATCGACATCCTGGACGCGAATCGGCTCGATGGGTGGACCCGGGCCGCGCCGCGGCTCTACCCCCATCAGTGGAGCTGGGACAGTGCGTTCATTGCCATCGGGCTGGCGCATATCGACCACGAGCGCGCCATGGCGGAGATGCGCTCACTCTTCCGCGGGCAGTGGCGCAATGGCATGATCCCGCACATCGTCTTCAACCCCGATGTGCCTGCGGGCGAGTATTTTCCGGATGCCGACCGTTGGGCCTGTGACACGGTCGCCCCCGACGCCCCTGGCGGTGTCCGCACGAGCGGCATCTGCCAGCCACCCGTTCATGCCATCGCGGTGCAGCGGGCGATCGCCCTGGCGCCGGGGTCAGAGCGGGCACGACTGGCGCGAGAAGCGTTTGGCCCGCTGTTCGAATGGCACCGGTACCTGCTCTCGGCGCGCGACCCGGAAGGCTCCGGGTTGGTGACGATCGTGCATCCCTGGGAGAGCGGCATGGACAACTCGCCGCGATGGACCGATGCCCTGGCGGCGATCGAGGTTGATCCCGCGCGTCTTGCGCCGTATCAGCGTGCCGATCTGACGCATGTCGAGGATCCCTCGCAGCGGCCAACGCAGGCTGATTACGATCGGTTCCTGTGGATCGTCGATCGCCTGATCGATGCGCGGTATCGGGTCGACGCTGCCGCCGAGCCCTTGCCATTCCGGATGAAGGATGTCTTCTTCAGCGCGATCCTGGTGGCCGCGAACGAGGCGCTGCTGCGGATCGCGACGCTCGCGGGGGCCAGTTTCGAGCAGGTCGAGATCGTCGAGAGCTGGATCGACCGGGGGCGGAGCGGTCTTGCCGATCAGTGGCACGACGACCTGGTGATGTGTTGCGATCGCGACCTGGTCGCCGGGCGAGACGTGACGGTGCGGACGATCGCCAGCTTCGCGCCGTTCGTTGCCGGGAACCTGACGTCAACGCGGCGCGATGCGCTGCTGGCCAAGTGGCGATCGACGGCCATGCTCGGCGATCCGAGGCTGAAATGGAGGCTGCCGCCGAGCACCAGTCCGGTCGAGGCGGGGTTCTCCCCGCGAGCGTATTGGCGGGGACCGGTATGGCCGGTGATGAACTGGCTGTTTGGCTGGGCGCTTCGCAATGTTGGCGCGGCGGACGACGCCGCTGAGCTGGCGCGCGAGGGGCTGGCGCAGGTGCTGGCGGTCGGCTTCGCCGAGTACATCGAGCCGTTCACCGGCGAGCCGCTCGGTTCGTCTGACCAGTCGTGGACCGCTGCCGTCGTGCTCGACTGGCTGGACGATGTCGAACCTGCGTAACAGTAGTCTCCCATCGCACGATCAAACCGAATCCGATTGATGTCCCGCTGCATCGTATGCGCGTCGGATTCCGGACGCGATTACCCAGGATAGGTTGCGGGTGTATCAGGCCCATGCCAGCGTGCGGGATGTTGCCGGGCCGGGTATTTGCAATGCGATAATGCTCTGGACGGTCGGTTGTCCGACGCGTCTCGTTGGTCTGCACCGGTGTGGTGGAGGGTGTTATGCAGATGATGCGACAGGCGGTGCTTGCCGTCGCCGATCGCCCGGTGGTCTCCGGCTTCTTTCGCAGCAGTCCGGTCGTGCGTGGCCTGGTTGATCGCTTCGTGGCGGGCGAAACGCTCGACGAGGCGCTGGTCGTTTGCCGGGAGCTGGCGGACCGTGGCATGGCCCTCACGCTGGATGAGCTCGGCGAGAATGTGCATACGCAGGAGGAGGTTGATGCCGCGGTCACGACCTACATCGGGATTCTGCGCCGGCTCCATGCCGAGCGGCTCGAACCCAACATCTCCGTCAAGCTGACCATGCTCGGACTCGACCTGGGTGACGAGGTGGCTCGCGACGCCATCGTGAAGGTGCTCGATGTCGCGCGCGAGGTGGGCGGGTTCGTCCGCGTGGACATGGAAGGCTCCGCCTATACCGACCGGACGATGCAGATTTTCCACGAGCTGCACGATACGTATCCGAGCGAGGTCGGTATCGTTATCCAGACCTATCTGTACCGGGCGGAGCGCGATGTTCGAGATTGCATCGAGCGGGGCGCGCGGGTGCGCCTGGTGAAGGGCGCCTACGCCGAACCGGTCACCGTGGCATATCAGGAACGTTCGCAGATCGACGACAACTACGTTCGACTCATGGAGCTGTTGCTGGACCACGGGAACTTCCCGGCGCTCGCGACCCACGATCCAGCGCTGATCCGGTCGGCAATCGGGTATGTCCAACGCATGCACATTCCGCTCGATACCTTCGAGTTCCAGATGCTGTATGGCGTTCGCGAAGATGAGCAACGCCGCCTGGCCGAGGCGGGATTCGGCATGCGCGTATATGTCGGGTTTGGCACGGAATGGTATCCGTACTTCTCCCGGCGCATTGCCGAACGCCCCGCAAACGCGTTGTTCGTGCTGCGTCAGCTGCGAGGAAGTGGCTAGCGGGATGCCGGCGCGAGATCGTCGTCGCTCGACTCCAGAGACGCGAGCGCTCCGTTCTCGTTGACGTCATGCTGTGGCGGTGGCGACACCTGCTTCAGGTGCTTTGCGACGTCGCGCGGGCTCCAGCCTCCGTCCAGCAACCCCAGGATGTAGCAGGCGAGCGAGGTGCGAACCCGCTCGCGTGGTACCGAGCGCAGGGAGCTCGCCAGCGTTCGCACGGCCTGCTTGTGGTGGTTCTTCACCGTCCAGATGCTCAGGCCGAGGTAGTCGGCAATCTCCTGGTGCGTCAACCCGTACGCCTGGAGCCGAAGGACTTGTCGCTGCCGGCGCGTGAGCATTGCGCCGTGATGGTCGTCAAGCTCTACTTCGTGCATCGCCGTTCCTTTTCTCCGATGCATACGCTCCGGGGTCCGGAAACCCGGACGCCCGACTGGCGCATACGCCCTGCCGGTTGCATGTGTCGCGAAGAACGTACCGATGGCATCATAGCATTTCCGTAATGTGTGTCGATCATGATACACATATCGATGCGCGGGAGCTGATGACACCCAGACTACACACTTCGCGGTTGCCGTGACGTGGGACAATGAAGCCAAGGTCGCGGTCGCCGAAGTCGAGATGTGCCGCGGCACCGCATCAGGAGAGGTGCGAAACGGATTCTCCGACGAATGCGTCGAGGTGCAGTGTCCAGGTGATTGACGACGCAGAAACACAGATGCTCGCTGAAGATGGCACGGCGGACGCGCGCGAGCGGCAGGAGGCATTGTCGGCGTTCTGGGATACGGTGCGCCGCCTGCCGACCTACGTCCGGCTCATTGCCGCGCTGATGAGCGATCCTCGTGTGCCCCACCGGGTGCGGGTCATGGTGGCGGCCGGTGGCGCCTACGTTGTCTCGCCCGTCGACCTGATTCCCGGTGTCATCCCCGTTGCGGGGCAGTTGGACGATGTGTATGTCGCGCTCATGGCGACACGCCAGGCGATGCGGATGGTGCCGGCCCACGTGGCCGAAGAGATCACCTGGCGATACGGGATCGATGAATCGACGATCGACGGCGATCTCGCTGCCATCAGGCGTCTCGTCCGGGTCGGAGTGACCCAGGGAGCGGCCTGGATTCTGGGGCAGGTCAACCGGCTTGGAACCGCGGTGGCGCGACGCAGGAGCAGTTGATATGACGACAGGTCAGGGACAGGGCCGGGGCAGGCGGCGGCGTGGACGTCGCGGGCAACGCTCCGCCTCCGACAACCAGCGACAGACCTCGCAGGCCGAACGTCAGGAGGTCGCTGACGACCGGGGCGGCGATAACCCATCAACACCAGGTCCGAAGCCCTATCGCCAGCAGCAGGCGCAACCCCGCGACCTCAACGACGGCGAGACGGATCGGGGGAATCGAGACGGCGACACGAACCGAACCGGGCGCCAGGGCGGCGACGGCGGTCGAAAGCGCTCACGAAACCGGCGGCGGAACAATCGCCGCCAGGTGTTCGGGCCGATGCCGACCGAGGTGCTCAAACCGGCCGTGCGCGACGTCCCCGTCACCGGCGAGATGACGGTGCGGACGCTCGATGCGTTCTCGACTAGCGACGGCATGGAGTTTGGTTGCCCAATGCTGTCCCGGACGCGGATCGGAATGCCCTTTGCGGATGGGCGGCGCGTACCGAGGTGTTCGATGGGGTGGGCCCTGCATAACGAGGACGAGGCGTTGCTCTGCATGCGCACGCCCAACCAGCGCGACTGCTGGAAGGTGCATCCGGAGCGGGAGGCGGAGCTGCACGCCACGGACGAGGCGGAACACGCGGCCGACTGACGACGGTCGCCGATATCCATGCCGCCACCCTGCCGGTGGCGGGGCAGATGCGACGAAAGCGGGCCGGGTCATCCCATCTGTGGATAACCCGGTCCGTCGATTACGAGTCCTGGCGGACGTACGGGGCGTTGTCCCGGATGAAGGCCGCGACCTCCGCAGGCGGAAGATCGCGCAGGTTCAGCACCGGGTACCGGGGATTGTCCGGCAGGTACAGGTGGAACGTGA
>JAUIGA010000193.1 GCA_030430125.1 Chloroflexia bacterium
CTGGTCACATCCGGCGACAAGGGCTCCCGCGACCCTGCCGCCAATCCAGCCGACATCGCGGCGACGCGCGAAACCGAGGCCCGCCAGGCGGCGCGCGTGCTCCGGCTTGCCGATGTCGCCTTCCTGCGGTATCTGGATGGAGAGGTCGAGAACACGCGAGAGATGCGCCGCGACCTGGTCGCCTGGATCCGCGCCTGGCGGCCGGAAGCGCTCCTCACCTTCGATCCGGAGTATCCCCTGCCGGCGTATCTCGCCCACCGCGATCACCGCGCCGTCGGCCGTGCCACGCTCGACGCGGTCTACCCGCTCGCACGGGACCCACTCAGTTTCCCGGAGCTGGCGAACGACGGTCTGCCGCCGCACGAGGTGCGGGAGGTGTGGCTGTTTGCCAGCGCGGTGGCGAACGAGTATGTCGACATTGGCAAGTCGCTGGAGCAGAAAATCGCCGCCCGGCTGGAGCACGCCAGCCAGACACCCGACCCGGCGGCGCTGCCGGCGAGCTGGCGACGACGTGCGGCGGAGACCGGGGAACCCGCCAGTCTCGCTGCCGCAGAGGCATTTACGGTCCTACGGATCGACTGACCTTCGTATGCCAGATTCATCGTCGAGGAGAGCAGATTCCTGTAGCCTCGGGCATTAGAGCCCGAGGTCCGCCCGCAGGGCGGCACCGGCAACCCCACGACCACCGCCAAATGATCAGCCGCCATTGGTATGAACGGAAGCCCAACCGCTTCCCCATCAAGATGGATGTGGCCGCTGCGGGCCGACCAGGCGAACGACCGCCTTCGGCAGGTTGACCCCTGCGATATCTCGCCGAGTGCGAATTGCATCACCCCTCGGCAATGGCGTGCAGTGACTTGGCGTCCAGGATCCGACCTTCTTGCCGGGCGACAGCGATGAATCCCAGTCGCTCGAAGCGGTGCAACGTCCGGTTCACCGTCTCGCGGGTGGTTCCCAGCGAATGCGCGAGTGACTCCTGCGACTGCTCGAGGCGGACGACACCGTCGTCACCTGCGATCGTCAGCAGCCACGTCGCCAGCCGCCCCGGCACGTCGAGCGACAGCAGATCGCTGAACCGCTCGTTCGTAGCGCGCACCATCGCCGCCAGGGAGCGCATCATCGCCATCGAGACGTCCGGTTCCCGCGCGATCAGGTCGAGCACGACCTGACGACCCAGGCAGCGAATCTGCACCTCGGTGATGACCGTGAGCGACGCCGAGCGCTGTGCACCGTCAATCAGCGCCAGCTCACCGAACGCACTGGGCGCGGCGGCCTCGGCCAGCACGGTCTCCTGCCCGCTCGCGGAGAACCGGCTGACTCGCACGCGACCGGACTCCAGCACCATCAGCTCATCACCGGGATCGCCCTCGCTGCATAGGACTTGCGAACGGATGCGCTTCGCATAGGCGCCGTACATGACCAGGGCGCGAGTGCGCTCGGGCCAGGTTGCCGCGAAGAGGGCGCACATCGCGGCCCCCTCGGTGCTGCCGAACAGTGCCGCCTGCTCGGAACCGACCGCATTCATCACGGCCTGCAAATCCTCGATGCGATGCTCCAGCGTGGGGGTTGTGGTGACGTGGTCCGACAGCCCGGTGCCGCGCTTGTCGAAGACGATCAACCGGGAGAACGACGCCAGCCGCCGCAGGAAACGCGCATAGCCCGGCTCGAGCCAGCTCTCCTCGACATTGGTGATCCAGCTGGGAATGTGCACGAGGTCGAATGGTCCGTCACCGATCACCTGCCAGGCGATGTTGATGTCGCCAACCCGCGCGTAGCGGGTTTCGGGCATAGCCAGCTCGCTGGCGTACCCGCGTCCATCCCAAGCCCCGTTCGCGGACTCCAGCGGTGTCGTTCGGCGATGATGGGCAGGCGTCCCGGTCATGGCGATCTCCAGGGATGGCCACGGATCAGGTTTGCGATCCGGGCATTATGGTATCACCAGCCCAAGCGCTGAGGTGGATGGCTGGCTTGTCACAGCGTCATGATTTTCGGTACGCTGACACCATCCTGAACATGCGTTCTATCCTTCTGCGCGAAGACTGACATCCGTGAGCGAGGACCACCACCATGACCATCGGTACGACCGCTATTGCCAGCTATGCCGAGCAGAGCTCCATCACCGATCCCGGTATCCATGCCCATCGCCTCGATGCGATTCCGGCGGAGCCTGGCGCGGTCAAGAACGCCGCCAACCGACTCGTGTTCCACTATCGCGCCGGCGGCGACTGGGTCGAGAACGGCATCGCGCGCGAGCGGATTTGCGAGATCGACACTCGCTACGCCGACCTGATGCTCGACCGGCTGGTGGAGCTGAAGGATGCGCCGCTGGCGACGCCTCGGTTGCCGCATGAGCGCCTCGTCGGGTGCTGCCGCGACTTCACCGTCCTCTTCCTGGCGATCGCCCGCCACAAGGGCATCCCGGCGCGGATGCGGGTCGGATTCGCCACCTATTTCGTGCCCGGCTGGTACATCGATCATGTCGTGGCGGAGGTCTGGGACGAGACAGAAGCACGCTGGCGGCTTGTCGACGCCGAGTTGGTGGACGGCCATGTGGACCGCGCCGACGACACGGTGCTCGACCCGCTCGACCTCCCGCAGGAACGCTTCATCACCGGGCCGCTGGCGTGGGAAGCCTGCCGTCGTCAGGAGATGGACCCCGAGCGGTTCGTCGTGGCGCCGGAGATCGACATTCCCCATACCCGCGGCTGGCCGTTCCTGATGCACAACCTGGTTCACGATCTCGCCGCCCTCAACATGCGCGAAATGCTGCTTTGGGAAGAATGGGGGCTACAGCTCCACGAGGAACCGATGATGCCGGACCATCTCGACCTGCTCGACCGGGTCGCCGCCATCACGAAATCGTCGCAGTCCACACCGCAGGAGCTGCGAGAGCTCTACGACCGTGACGAGTTCCGCGTGCCGGTATCGGTACAGAGCTTTACGCCGGCCGTTCCGGCGATACCGTTCCCTGTCGAGCTCCCCCGATAGTCATCGCGGTTTCCGTCGCAGCGAGGTGCGAGCAACCTTGACCTCAAGGGCGGTCGAGGTTGTACCGTGTTCGCATTGGGCCGGTCGCCGGACCGGGTATCGCACTTCGCGGAGACGGATGATCCTGATGACAACATCGAGCGCGGTTCGCGACAAGAGCCTGCATGCCGCGGGACACCCCGCTGAGGTCTCAATGTGGGACATCGAGCGGCTGGATATCAACGCCTATCTTGCACGCATCGGGCACGATGGCGTGCTCGACCCAACGCTGGACACGCTGCGCGCGCTGCACCAGGCGCACGCGGCAACGATCCCGTTCGAGAATCTCGACATCCTGCTCGGGCGTGGCATTTCGCTGGACATCGACGACCTGCAGGCCAAGCTGGTCCGGCACCGGCGCGGTGGCTACTGCTACGAGCACAACCTGCTCTTCGCCGCGCTGCTCGAACGGCTCGGCTTTCGGGTCACCCGGATGGTCGCACGCGTCCTGGCAGGTACTTCGAAGCCACGCACGCACATGCTGCTCAATGTGGACCTGGACGGAGATCGGTGGCTCGCCGATGTCGGCTTCGGGGCGGCGCTGCTCGAACCGATCCCGCTCGTCGACGGCCTCACGGTTCAGCAGGGAGACTGGAGCTACGGACTGGAGCGCCGCGACGACACCTGGGTGTTGCGATCGCTCGGCGAGAACGGCTGTTCAGACATGTACGCCTTCGCGTACGATCCGCAGCTTCCGATCGACTACGCGGTCTACAACCACTACACCTCGACACACCCCAGGTCACCCTTCACCGGCCAGGTGGTGGCGATCCGCACGACCCCGAACACGCGGTTCACGCTTCGTGGCCGCGAGCTCACCGTGATTCGCCCGGTCGGAACGGATGAACGCCGCGAACTGGGCGACACCGAATTCGCGAATACCCTGCGGGACACATTTGCCATCGACCTGCCGGCCGCGGACCTGGCACGATTGACGGTGCTCCCCACGCTGTAGGCAGCGCCGTTTGCCACCTCCTCGTCATCGGCGGGGCACATTCCTGCACATCCATGAGGCAGATGCCGCGGTCCCGGGACCGCGGCATCTGCCTCATGCGACAAGGGTCAGCAGGCCGCGCCGATCCACGACGCGTACCCGCCGGCCCTGCGTTTCAATCAATCCGAGACGGTCGAACTGTCGCAGCAGCCGGTTGACCGTCACGCGCGACGTGCCAAGCGATCGTGCCAGCGCCTCCTGTGACTGGGGGATCGTGAGATCATCCGAATCCTGCGATCTCGTGACCAGCCACTTGGCGAGCCTGCCGGAAGCGTCGAGCGTCATCATGTCCATCAGGCGCTCGTTCGTATCGCGCAAGATGCCCGCCATCGTGCGGAGCATCGCCATCGCCGCCTCCGGGTGTTGCTCGATCACCGACCGGACGTGATGCACGCTGAACAGGCGCAACGCAACGTCGGTGTCGGCGATCAGCGTCACCGTGCAGCGCGCGCCGTCGAACACGGTCATCTCGCCAAACACCGTAGGCGCGCTCCTGGCACCGATCACGACTTCCCTGCCATCCACGCCAAACCGGCTGAAGCGGACCCGGCCCGCCTCCAGCAGCTTGAACTCCTCGCACTGATCACCCTGGCTGACCAGCACCTGACCGCGCGGATAGCAGCGCATCCAGCTGCCATCGAGGAATTGGTCCAGTACGTCGGGACTCAGGTCGGCAAACAACGGCACGCCTACCAACGGGTTCGATGGTGACAAGATTGCCATGGTGATGCGCCTCCCCGCCGGCAGGCCAGCCAACTCGTCCAGGCCAACGTCGCCAGCGTCTTGAGGCCCATTACATGCCGGTGCGCGCGCACTGTCTGTATCACACGATACATCCTGGCGGTTTCGTGTGTTGCTGCGATCCGGGTGGAAACCTGTCACGATCTCATTGGGTTGCAACCTCACAGGATTTGCGGATCACCACAGGAGCTTCCCATGACCGCTTCAACCGTTTCACGCTCAATGACCCGCCGCTCGGCGCTCATCGCGACCGGACTCCTTGGCGCGGGCGTCGCGCTCGGCGCCGCCAGATCGCAATCAGCCGTCGCACAGGACGATGTCGCACGGCCTCCCGATGGTGTGATCGTCGAAACGTTGTCCGCCGGGGCATCGACGCTCGTTCCCGGCAAGACGCTGGTGCTGCTTCGGATCACCATGCATCCTGAAGCGTCCACCGCACCACGACCGCAACCCGGGCCGGTCGCGCTGCACGTCGACCGCGGCGTCCTCGACATCAACCAGATGGCAGGCGAGGCGCTCGTCACCCGGGCACTCGTGGACGGCATGTGGGCGTCGCAGCGGGACTTGAGCCCTGGCGACTCGACCCGGCTCGGGACTGGGGATCAGCTCTTCCACGACGGTTCAACCGTTGTGATGCACAACTCCGGTCCGGACAGGTTGATCCTGCTCGTGTCGACCCTGCTCGACGCCGGCGAGACGCCAGCATCGTGGCTTGCGCCTGCCTGACTGGCCGATTCTCGGTTGGCCGGGGAGCCTCTGGCGGTGAGACTCCCCGGTAACACGCCGGATTCACGCTGGGTCCATCCGCGCGTTTGTCGACTATGTGTCGCATGTGGCATGATCACGCGTCCGGGTCCCAGTCGATACCATGATGCATATCATCGAGGAGCAGTGCGTGAAGTACGGATTCATCGCCACGTTCACCCAGACGATGGACGAAACGCTGGAGCTCGCCCGGCTCACCGAGGCGCACGGTTGGGACGGTTTCTTCACCTGGGACGGCATCTCCGTCGGACCGATGCCGACGTGGGACCCGTGGGTGGTGATGGGCGCGGCGGCGACGCAAACGGAGCGTGTCACCCTCGGCGCGATCGTTCACCCCCTCTCCCGCCGGCGACCGTGGAAGGTTGTGCGGGAGGCGCTGACCGTTGACCACCTCTCGAACGGCCGGCTGGTTATCCCGGTCGGGCTCGGTGCGGTCGACGACGGCGGCCTCAGCCGGGTGCACCCGGAGGTGACCGATCGCCGGCAGCGGGCCGAGCGGCTGGACGAGACGCTGGAGATCATGAAGCTGGCGTGGCAGGGCGAGCCGTTTTCGTACTCGGGGACGCACTACCAAGTCGAGGATATCGTCTTCCAGCCGCGGCCGGTGAACGGCGACATCCCCATCTGGGCGGTCGGCGCGTGGCCGAGCACGAAGTCGGTCGGCCGCGCGGCACGGTACGAGGGCATCCTGCCGACGTCGGTCGGCGAGCCGGCGCCGGGTACCGGGGCATCGTTGTTCACGCCGGAGGTGCTGCGCGAGATCGTGGCGTGGATCAGCGAGCAGCGCGACGGCGCGCCGTTCGAGTACGTCGTCGAGGGCGTCACCCCAATCGGCGACCTTGAGGCGGCAAACGCGGAGGTGCGTCCGTGGGCGGACGCCGGAGCAACCTGGTGGCTGGAATCGATGTGGGCGGGTGACGTCACCTTCGAGGATCTCAAGCGCCGCGTCGAG
>JAUIGA010000194.1 GCA_030430125.1 Chloroflexia bacterium
GGTCAAGGGTGGCACCTACTTCCCGATGACCGTCAAGAAGCATGTTCGCGCCCAGGAGATCGCCCTCGCCAACCATCTCCCCTGCCTCTACCTGGTCGACTCCGGCGGCGCGTTCCTGCCGCTGCAGCGCGACATCTTCGCCGACCGCGACCACTTTGGCCGCATCTTCCGCAACCAGGCGTTGCTCTCGGCGCAAGGGCTGCGCCAGGTGGCGGCCGTGCTCGGCTCCTGCACGGCGGGCGGCGCCTACGTGCCGGCGATGTGCGACGAGTCGGTGATCGTGCGCGGCACCGGCACGATCTTCCTCGCCGGACCGCCGCTGGTCGAGGCGGCGACCGGCGAGAAGGTCTCCGCCGAGGAGCTCGGTGGCGCCGACGTCCACGGCCGCATCAGCGGAGTGGTCGACTACGTTGCCGATACCGAGCAGGAGGCGCTCGCTGTCGCCCGCGACCTGATGCTGGCCCCCCGTTCTTCCCCGCCGCCGACCCCCTGGCAGCGGGAGCCGGTGTGCGAGCCGGTCGAGGATCCGGAGGAGCTGCTTTCGATCGTGCCGCCGGACCCGCGCCGCCCGTACGATGCGCGGCAGGTGCTGCGACGCGTTCTGGACGGCAGCGAGCTGCGCGAGTTCAAGGCGGACTACGGGCAGACGCTGGTCTGTGGGTTCGGGCACCTGTACGGGATACCCGTCGGCGTGTTGGCCAACAACGGAGTGCTCTTCCCGGAGACGGCGCGCAAGGGCGCGCACTTCGTCATGCTGTGCGCGCAGCAGCGCATTCCCCTGCTCTTCTTCCAGAACATCACCGGGTTCATCGTCGGCAGCAAGTATGAGCGCGAGGGCGTGGCCCGCGACGGCGCCAAGATGGTCGCCGCGGTCGCGGCGGCGCAGGTGCCGAAGCTGACGGTAATGATCGGCGCCAGCTACGGTGCGGGGAACTACGCGATGTGCGGCCGCGCCTACGACCCGCGCTTCGTCTTCACGTGGCCGTCGCACCGGATTTCGGTGATGGGCGGCGAGCAGGCGGCGGGGGTGCTGACCGGCATCCGGCGGCAGGCGATGCAGCGGCGCGGGCACGAGCCGGACGAAACGGAGCTCGCCGCGATCCGGCAGGAGGTTGAGGCCCGATATGAAGAAGAGGCGAGCCCGTACTACGCCACCGCGCGGCTGTGGGACGACGGCATCATCGACCCCCGCAAGACGCGAGAGGTGCTCGGCCTGGCGCTGGCCACGACGCTGAACGCGCCGATCCCGGAGACAGACTACGGCGTGCTGCGGATGTGACCTGCAGAGACTGGTCTCGTGCTGGTCCGCGTAGGGGCAGACTTCAACGCGCCGGCGGATGTCGGTGAAGGGTGTTGTCCGCCAGGCCGCCTGCAAGGCGGCGAGAAGTCGTGTACGGGCGGGGCTTGTCCCCGCCCCCGAGGGCGACCACAAGGGTCGCCCGTACGTGGAGTCATTGCGCGCTTCGCGCACGCCGGGCCGACAGAGGGTCGGCCACTACGGAATTGCGTAGAGGTTGAGATGACCGATCCCTCCCCCACCCCACCCTCCGACCTGATCGTCTCCTGCGACGGTCCGGTGCTGTACCTGACGCTCGATCGACCGGAGCGGCGCAACGCGCTCTCCCGCTCGCTGGTGACTGCGCTCCACCACGCGATCGAGGCTGCCGGTGACGACGGAGCCACGCGCGCGATCGTGCTCGCCGGTGCCGGCAAGACTTTCTGTGCCGGTGGCGATATCTCCGAGTACGCCCACGCGCCGGATGCGTCCGGAGCGCTGGAGGACGGTCGCGCCTTGGCCCGGTTGCTCCGCGCGATGACGTCGAGTCCGCTGCCCATCGTTGCCCGGGCGCACGGAGGCATCTTCGGGGGCGGGGTTGGGCTGCTGTCCGCGTCCGACATCGTTGCCGCGGCCGAGACGGCGACGTTCGCGCTCAGCGAGGCGCGGCTGGGCATCGTGCCGGCGGTGATCTCGCCGTATGTGATCGCGGCGATCGGCCCGCGCGAGGCGAAGGCACGGATGCTGCGCGCGGCACCCTTCGGCGCGGAGACTGCGCTGCGGATCGGACTCGCGCACGAGGTCGTGCCGGACGAGGAGCTCGACGTGGCTGTCGATAGGGTGCTCGGTGATCTGCTGCGGTGCGCGCCGGGTGCGCTCGGCGTCGCCAAGTCGATTCCGGCGATGCTGGCGACGGCGGATCCGGCCGGCCTGGAGGCACAGACGGTCGCGTTGTTTGGGCAGCGCGTGACCAGCGACGAGGGCCGCGAGGGGTTGCGCGCCTTCACGGAGAAGCGTCCCGCGGTATGGATGAAGGAGTGGCGGCGGTCATGACGAATGCACTGATGGGCGCGATCGTCGCCATCGCCAACCGGGGCGAGATCGCCATCCGCATCGCGGCAACTTGCCGGAAACTCGGCGCGGTGCCGGTGCTGCTGCTCGGTGACCCCGACCTGCGCGGTCACGCTGCCCGCACGGTTGGCCGGGTCGAGCGGGTCGGCGAGGCGGGATCGGAGTTGGACCCCGCGCGTGTGGTTGCTGCCGCGGAGCGAGCCGGCGCGGTATTCCTCCACCCTGGCTACGGCTTCCTCAGTGAGCGGGCCGACCTCGCCGAGGCATGTGAAAAGGCGGGAATCCGCTTCGTCGGGCCGTCGCCGGCAACACTGCGGCTCTGTGGCGACAAGCTGGCGACCCGCGCCGCCGCCGAGCGCGCTGGCGTGCCGGTGCTGGCCGCGAGTGGCCCATTGGGAGACGATCCCGACGCATGGCTGGCGGAGGCGAGTCGCATCGGCTACCCCCTCCTCGTCAAGCCGGCCGGCGCGGGGGGCGGTCGCGGATTGCGCCACGTCGCCGATGAGGGCGATCTGGTCGATGCCGTGGCCGCGTCTCGCAGCGAGGGCGGCTCTGCCGGGAAGGACACAGTCGTCTATCTGGAGCGGGCACTGGTCGCGCCGCGGCACGTCGAAGTGCAGATCGCGGCCGCGGGTGGCCACGCGATCGCGCTGGGCGACCGTGACTGCTCGCTGCAGCGTCGACACCAGAAGGTGATCGAGGAGGCGCCGGCGCCGAACGTCAGCGACGCGACCCGGCAGGCATTGCACGGACACGCTCGGCGACTGGCGGAGGAGGTCGGGCTGGAGAACGTTGCCACCTGTGAGTTCCTGCTCGGCCAGGGCGAGGAGGTCGCCTTTCTGGAGGTCAACCCGCGCATCCAGGTCGAACACCCAGTGACGGAGCTGGTGACGGGGGTCGACCTCGTCGAATGGCAGCTCCGCATCGCCGCCGGCACACCACCCGCACTGAAGCCGGTCGCGCCGGATGGGCATGCGGTCGAGGCGCGAATCTACGCCGAGGAGCCGGCAGTCGGGTTCCGACCCGCGCCGGGACGACTGGCGACGGTTGCCTGGCCGTCGGGACCGGATATCCGGGTCGATGCCGGCTACGCCAGCGGCGACGAGGTGCCCCACGCCTACGACCCGATGCTCGCCAAGGTCGTCGCGCGCGCTCCGGACCGCGACGCGGCCATCGCCATGTTGCGGCAGGCGCTGCTCGACACCGTCGCGGCCGGGGTGTCGACGAACATCTCCTGGCTGCTCGACCTGCTCGACAGCGAGGCCTTCCGGACTGGAGTGGCGACCACGCAGACGGCCTCGGAGGTGGTCCCGACCGTGCCGGATCACTCGGTCGCGCCGTATGCCGCCCTCGCCCACCTGCTGGATGCGGTTCCCGCGGGGTCCCCGGACGCGTGGACACTGCTCGGTCCGTGGCGTTTGACCGGGCGGGTTCCGGTGACGCTGCACGGTTCGGACTGGGAGGCTCGAATCGACATTCGCCGCGCCGGCGATAGCTGGGATCTGCGCGATCTTGAAACTGGCGTGACGGCGCGGTGGGTGCGCGAGGCGGATGGCGTGCTCGCTATCGATATGGACGGTGAGGTGACGCGGGCGGTCGTCGTCTCCCGTGGCGCCGGGCTGTTGGAGGTGTTCGCGCGGGGTGGCCGGTGGCCGGTGGTGCCAGGACCGCGTTCCGAGGTCACGCGCGAGTTGCAGGCGGCGGCATCCGATGGGCAGGTGCGTGCGCCGATGCCGGGAAGCGTGGTGCGCCTCCATATCGCGCCCGGGGATCGGGTCGAGCGTGGCGCGGCGCTGTTGACGCTGACGGCGATGAAGATGGAGATCGAGCTGGATGCGCCGGCGGATGCAATGGTCGAGGCGGTGTCCTGCGCGGAGGGCGACCTCGTCGCCGCCGACCAGGTGCTGGTGACCCTGCGGCTCGATCATTGGGATGAGACATAATGACACCTGTTCCGTTATAACATTCATGCTATAATTGCGAAATGAATGTGGAAATCGATCCAGATGCCCAGGCGGAACTGAAGGGACTCCCAGCGGCTGAACGACGAGCCATGTTCAATGCGTTCGAGAAGTTGCAGGTTGTGGGTGATCAACTTCCCTACCCGCACAGTAGCCAGGTGCAAGGTGCGAAGCTGCGGGAACTTCGGCCACCTGCGGGACGGTCGACGTGGAGAGCGCTCTATCAGCGTATCCAGGATCGCATCGTTGTCCTGGCAATCGGGCCAGAGGCCCAGCATGACCCCCGCGGTTTTAGGTGAGCAGTGACCGAGGCGCAACTGCGGCTCGATCGGATGCAGGATTCCTCATGATTGACCGGGAGAGCACGTCCATGATTTCACTCGATCAAATCCTCGAGAATGAGATGCAGGATCCCGAGTTCCGCGAGCATTGGGAGCGTACGACGCTGGCGCGTGCCGTGGCGAATCAGGTCATCAAGTATCGTATCAATCACGGTCTCTCACAGAGCGCGCTTGCCCGTCGGCTGGGGGTTTCCCAAGCTGTGGTGGGCCGGCTGGAGCTGGGCGAACACGAGCCGAAGATCGCCACGCTGAGCAGGTTGGCGCGCGTGCTGGGACTCCGATTCACGATCGCCATCCATCCCGACCGTGAGGGCACCGGGCGGGCTGACCCGGAAGCGGTCGTCGAGCGTGTTGTCTCGAACGGTGTCGAGCTCGTGGTCAGCGGGTCGTAGAGGACAACTTGGCGTCACCGTGCGCACCGCCAATGCCCTCCCTTACAGCCGATCTCCCCGTTCCTCCCGCCAGCGGCGGACGTCGGCGGTGTGGATGGGGTAGTGACCGTAGGTGTCGAGCCGCAGCCGATGCGTGAAGCGAGTGTTACCCGCCAACTCCTCCGGCGGGACGCCGTTCAGGTAGTCGATCAGGCGACGGTGCGTATCCTCCGCCTCCTGGCGAACCTCGTCCAGCGAGAGCTTTTGCTTCTCCGCCGTCTTCATCGCGTTGAAGGCGTCGATGCCGCCGTAGGTCACCGAGTAGCGCGGCGGGGTCTCGCTGGCGAGCACGACCGGCAGGTGGAGAATCGCCTCTTCCTCCCACCAGGCGATGTGGGCGATCAGGTCCCGCACCGACCAGTCTCCGCAGACGCCGGGGATGAGCATGTCGTCATCGGCCAGGCCGGCATAGCTCGCGTTGAAGTCCGCCCACCCCGACTCCACCTTGGCGGTCATGGCGGCGAGGCGCGCCTGCTGCCGGTCGCGTGGCGGGGAATCCGTCGCTGTACCGTCCAAACCCAGCTGCACTATCATGCTCGCTCCTCCCGCCACGCGCGGATGGCGGCGGCGTGTTCCGGGTAGTGGTCCCAGGTGTCGGCGCCCAGTCGCTCGCGGAAGGGCGTGTTGACGGTGATGTCGTCCGGCGGGACGCTCCGCAGGTAGGCGAGCAGGCGCGCGTGGGTCTCCCCGAGCTCGGCGCGGACCTCGTCGAGGGACAGGCCGCGTTTTTCCCGGGTCATGCGGGCATTGAATGTGTCGATCGGCTCGTCCTGATAGTCGTAGCGCGGGTGCTCTCCGGTTTCGAGGATACCCGGCAGCGCGGTGAGGGCGTAGGCGTCCCAGACGGCGACATGGGCGAGGATGTCGCGCACCGACCAGCCGTCAACAACCCCGTGGACCAACAGGCCGGCGTCCGGCAACCCGGCGTAGCTCTGCTCGAAATCGCGCCAGGCGCTGTCGATCCGGTCGAGCATTTCCGCGATGGTGAGGTCGTCGGTCGTCATCTGAACCTCCCCGGCGAGTGTGACGGCGCAAGGCCAGCGCTACAGATCCTTCGTGAATACCCCGGAGCAGCCGCGGCGATGGCAGTCGACGAGATGGGTGTCGACCAACCCGACCGCCTCCATCAGCGCGTGGACCGTCGTCGGCCCGACGAAGACGAATCCCCGCGCCTTGAGTGCCTTCGACAGTGCTTTCGATTCCGTCGACACGGTCGGCACCTCCGCCACCGTTCGGGGCGCCGGCGACGCACCCGGCGAGTGCGACCAGATCAGCGCGTCCAGTCCGCCCTTGTCGCGAAGCGCGATGGTCGCCCGCGCGTTGGTGCGGGCCGCCGCGATCTTCTGGCGGTTGCGG
>JAUIGA010000195.1 GCA_030430125.1 Chloroflexia bacterium
CGGCTGGGATAAACGGGTGTCTGAGCCATCTCGTGGTGCAGACAGATCGTGACACTCGCCGGCGCCTCGTTGGCAGTAAAGACACGCTCGGTCCGGTTGACGCGCACCGCATTCGACAGCGAATCCTCGTACCGGAAATTCGGATAATCGAACGCCCGGATGAACGCGTCGAAGTCGTCCGACGTCGCCAGCGGCAGGCCGCGAAACAGCACGGCTCCCGACTGCGAGGCCTTGGCATCGAGCGACTCGCGATTCTCGCGAACCCACGTCAGAACGCCTTCAAGCGTCGGCACTTCGCCCTCGGGGACCATGATCGTCGGGAACACCTGATCGCCAGATTTCAGCTGCCCATCGATTTGCCGTTCATTCATCACCAGAGTTCTCGCTTAATTCAATCTCAATTCTGGAATCGCAGCCCGCCAGCATCATGCCAGACACAGCCCCGAACTGGAAGCAGCACGCGACTCAACAAAAACACCCGGCAACCGTCCAGACGGCTGCCGGGTGATGATCTCGAGTCGGATCAGACAAGCTCAGAATTTCGGAACCTTGATCTTCTTACCAACTTCACGGTAGCGAGGATCGCGAAATCCGGAACTGATATGCATCCCGTACCCCAGCTGGTCCATTTCATAGCGAGCACGACGAGCCCACGGCGTGCCTTCGTGCTCCTTCTTGACGAAGTCGTAGGCTTCATTCGCCAGCTGCGACTGCTCCTGCAGCATGGCCAGGTATTCTGATCGGTCCATCTTCAGCTTGAACGCGGCCTTCAGACGCTTGAACTGCTCCTCGTCCGGCTCAACCAGCTTCCGGTTGTAGCCGAGGTTCCACTCGTTGTGCTTGGGGTCTTTCGGCTTCGGCTTTTTCGCCTGATGGTCATCGAGCAGAAGGAGGTACTGGAACAGCCGAATCCGGTAAGACAGCAGCTGAGCGTGCATCAGGTCGAAGCAGGCCCGCCAGCGCTGCGAGTCTTCCTTCGCCCGCAGCGGACGCAGCTGGTCAAGTGAAGCCAGCGACTTCTCGATCAATGCCATACCATCGACAGCTCGCTTGAACTGTGGTGCCGCCTCGGTCTGAAACTCGTCCGGCAACGTGCTGTAATGATGCACGCGCATATTCAGTTCGCCGTTCAGATGCGGGTTCGTCGCAACGATGATGTCCCACAAACCTGAGCGGAACTTGCTGCGCGCCCGCGCTTCTGCGTACTCGCGGCGTGCCAGCAGCAGCGGCTCATACTCCTTCATCGCCAGTGCGGCGAACTTCCGTTCCTCATGGGCACCAGCTCCTGAGAGGTTTTCTTCTTCACCGGGCAGCATGAAGAAGATACCGCCCGTCTCCTTGCAGAGACGCACCTGAGAGTACGGTCCGAAACCGCTGGAAAAACTGTCCCAGCGGGAATGCAGCCCGTTCCACTGCAGACATTCCGGGAAACCCGTCTCGGGACCGCGGTTGATCCTGACCCAGTGCGTCAGGCCAAATTCCGGATCCTTCCATGTGATGCGGGCAAACGGGTAACCGAAGATCGCTTCGCGCCCAAGCAGGTACGCTGGTGTCTTCGTGTCCTCGCACAGTTTGATCGCGTTTTCCAGAGCCTGCGAATCGAAGTTCAAGTCACCGGAATCCGATGGAGATTCGTCACTCACGATGATCACGACCATGCGGCGTTTCTGGCCACGAGCCATGCTCTTGTACTTGTTGATGACGGCCTCAATGGCCGAGCACATGTTCTCGTCGCCGCTTTCGTCAATCGGAATGCGGTCGATCGCCTGCTGAATTTCCTTGACGTCTGTCGTCGGATTCTTCGTCAGATAGTTCAGCCCTTTGCCAAAGCTGCAGATTGACGTCAGCAGAACCTGGTCCTGCATCTTCAGGACTTTGTCGGTCCGGGTCTGGATCCCCAGCTCCTCGTAGACGGCCCGGTGATCCAGCCCGCGCTCCAGTACCGAGCCGATCATCGCCGCCAACGTGAAGGGCGGGATCCCGGCAGCCTCGGCGGCGACCTGCCACTGGCGGGTTTCGTCGACGAGGGTCTCGCCGAGATCGAAGATGACGGTGGTTATCGCGCGCATCCCTGATCCATGGAGTCAACGGGGTCCGGTTCGGACAACGATCGGCAGCGATCGCCGGCGACCGCTGCCGAGGGAATGCTACCGCATTGGAGTGCAGGGACAGGTGGAGGATAGCGGGAAAGATGGTGGGAGGGATGAGCACATGGGTGTCGATTCAGCCCCCAGGGAACGATGCGCCGTCCTCATGGAGACCCGGATATCAAATTCCGGGTCTCCATGAGGACGGCGTCATTACCCCAGCGCCTCGATCTCGCGGTCGAGGGTCGCCGCGATGTCGACCCACCCGCCATCATTGTCCAGCGACTCCATGATGGCGTTGACCATGACGATCGGCAGCAGGAGGTGGCGGCTGGTCAGTGGATTGCGGCCGGTCTCGAACATCTCGATGGCGATGCGGAGCACGGCGGCATAGGCATCGTCGTTGACCTCGATGGCGCGGCTCGTCATGCCACCGGTGCCGAACAGGCTGGCGTGGAAGGCATACGCGGCGTCCTTGAAGAAGCCGAGCGAGCCGATCGCGTCGTCATCCCAGATCGCATTGACCACGACGGTGTCACCGGCGCGACTGGCCTGCAGCCCGGCGACACCATCGCCGAGGAGCGACAGCGCGAGCTCGATCAGGTGGGTGGCGTAGAAGAACGGGCCGCCGTGCGGGCTGCCGAAGTCGCAGGGGCCAGCGAGTTGGCCCAGACGGACAACGCCGGGGAGCGCCGCCTTCATCGCATCGGTGTCCTGGGCGACGCTGAGTGACGAGAACGAGGTAATGGCGGCGCCGCTCTGCCGGGCGGCGTTGAGCATGCGACGGCAGTCGACGAGGTCGATGGCCAGGGGCTTGTCGACAAAGACGGGCTTCCCCTCCAGCAGGAAGGGGAGGGCGTGCTCGGCGTGCATGTCGCCGTGCCGGTCGGCCACGATCGCGGCATCCACCCGGTCGGCGAGGTGGTGCAGGGATTCGGCGATCTCGGGGATGTTGCCATCCCGGGCGACCTCGGCGGTGCGCTCGGGGTCGGTCGCGCTCCAGATGGCGCTGACGCAGGCTCGGACGCCGAACACGCGGTCGACGTTGATGAGCCGGGAGAAGATCTGGGCGTGAGAACTCGCGGACCCGACGAGTCCGATCCGGATCATGGAGGTGTCCTGACGATTGCGAGGCATCGCGCTCCCCCATGGGAGCGAGTGGCCGGGGTGTGCCGGCATAACGGTATCGTCCCGGAAATGACGCGAATTCGCAACCCTTGATACGCGCAGCAGCGCTCCGATCGCGAGGGATCGGAGCGCCGCACACACGCCTCAGGGGCAGGACTAGTTGTCGCCGGTGAGCTTGCCCTTGATCTTTTCGAAGAACCCCTTGGCGCCGTCAGCGGCCTTGTCCGCCTGCTCGCGTGCCTCGCTGAAGGCGTTTTCGGCCGTGGCCTGGGCCTTGTCGGCGAATTCGCCGGCTTGGCGCTCGGCGTCCTTCAGATACTCTGACGTCTTGGTGCGGGCGTCATCGACGGCGCCCTCGGCCTGGGCCTTGGCATCGTCGATCGCGCCACTGGCGTCATCGACGGCACCCTCGGCCTGGGTCTTGGCATCGTCAACTGCGCCACTGGCATCCCTGGCTGCGCCTTCGGCCTCGGCTCTGGCGTTATCCACTGTGTTCTCGGCATCAGTCTTGACATCGCTAGCCGCTTTTTCGGCTTCGGCTTTGGCGTCGTTGGCGGTCTTCTCCGCCTCAACCCGTGCGTCGTTCGCGGCGTCTTCGGCTTCTCGCTTGAGCTTGTCGACCTGATCACTCATCATGCGACCCTTTCCCTGATTGCCGGAGGCCCGGCACCTGTGAACCGACAACTCGGCGGTGGTGCGCCATTGCCAGCGAAACCTACAGCCAAATTCCGACGCCGGAGAGAGAGTCCCCCGTACGATCGTTCTGGTTCGTACATATGACAGTATACGGCAGGATGCGATACGCTGCCGCGCGGCGCGACGACCATCCAGGTGCGGTTCGAACGACCGTGTCGTTCATTGCGGTCAGGCAGATCGGCCGGTCCATATCTCTTGCAGGGTCCGGTAATCGAGCAGCACGATGCCTTCCTCCTCGATGATCGCGCGGCCGTGCGGTGACAGCGCGAAGTCGAGGTCAGCCCGGCGTACCCGCCAGGTCTCCGGCTCCAGTGCTCGCGCCTCGTCGTTGCCGAGCGAGGGGTGGAGCGCCCATTCGGTCAGTCCCGGCGGCAGCCTCCGCAGCAACTCGGCGAACCGGGCAGGTTTCTCGTCCGGATCGAGGTGGTAGCTGTCCAGCACGTCGTGGTCGGGGACGGGCAGGCCGCGTGACCGGCATGCATCGGCGTGGTCGCGGTCGTGGACGCGCATGGCCAGACCGTGCTCGCGGGCAAGGGCGACGGTGAGCTCGAAGATATCCTCCCGGCCGCCGTCGGCGAGACTGTGCCAATCCAGATGGTCGGGACGCAGCCCCGCCGACAGCACCGTGTCGATCTGTGCCCGGAACTCGATCTCCACCTCCTCGATGCGGGCCTGGTCCAGCAGCGCAGCGCGCCGGTCGAAGATGTAGAAGTCGCCGGTCTCGTCGACGAGCGACGGGACCTCGTGGCGCGCAGCGACCGGACCCCACCGGTACGACTCGAAGTCGCGAACGAGGGTGAGGTGGGCCGCGAAGGGGAGCGCGGGATGCTCCCGCAGGAGCTGCACCGCGTGCGGCGCCCAGGGGCAGGGGGCCATGAGGCTGGTCGAAGCAACGATGCCATCACGCCATGCCTGGAGGATAGCCGCGTTCACCGCGTGGCACATGCCGAAGTCGTCGGCGTTGACGATCAGCAGCCGCGCGTCGTCGGGGTAGCCGAGAAGCTGGTTGGTCGAGATCGTTGACACGGGCACCGCCTTTTGGGAGTCCTGGTCAGCATCCAGCCGCGCCGACCGGATCGCGCAGGGTCGTCACGGTGTTCGGGCCGATGAACGTGCCCACGGGCTTGCCCTCGCAGATGTCAAGCATGGCGCGGGGGCGGTTCGAGTTGAAGACGTGGATGGGGATGTCGTGGTCGCGGGCGAGCAGGAATGCGGACTGGTCCATGATTTTCAGGCGCCGGGATATGGCGTCGTCGTAGGCGATCGATGCGTACAGCCGGGCACCCGTCGCCGCGTTGGGATCGGCCGTGTAGACGCCTTCGGTGCCCTGCTTGGCGGCGAGGATCGCCTCGGCGTCGATCTCGATGGCGCGCTGCACGGCGGGGTAATCGGTGGTGACCAGCGGCTGGCCGGTGCCGGCCGCGAAGATGACGACGTAGCCCTTGCCGAGGTGCTTGATGGCGCGGAGGCGGATGAACGGCTCCGCGAAGGCGGCCATCGGCACGGCGGACATCACGCGGACTTCCCGGCCAGGGTCCTGCGCCTTGAGGGCGCCGCGGAGCATGAGGCTGTTGAGCACGGTGGCGGTCATGCCGATGAAGTCGGCCTCGACGCGGTCGATGCCCCACTGGTCGGCGATGCGGCCGCGGAAGATGTTGCCGCCGCCGACCATGACGGCGACCTGGATACCGGCGTCGGCGAGGGCGATGATCTCGCCGGCGAGGGTATCGATGGCGTCGCGATCGAAGCCCCAGTCGTTGTTCCCGGCGAAGGCGCCGCCACTCATCTTGACGACCACGCGGTGGTATCGGTGCATCGGCAGAACCCCTCCCGGATGGTGAACGTACAGCGAGGGTCATGACGACCCCGCCCGATTCTACACGTCGGGGGCGATGCGCGTCGGACGGGCATTGCGAGCTCGTGTCCATTGCCTGGGGGCGAGTCCTGCAACTGGATGGCAGCTTGACGAACCGCCGAACCGATGGTAACTCTATGACATAACTATCATCCAGGAAGTGCGTGGCACTGAAGCACATCCGGTGCCTGAATGGGACGGTCGGGTCCCTGTGCGACTCGCTCGTGGCGCGACCGCCTCGGGTCGTTCCGGCGCGGCGCCACTGCCTGACGATGGCGCATGTCGTCCGGATGGATGTCGCAGCGCGCGACGGCCCGCGATCGCCAGTCGCCTCGGGGTTCACGGCCGGGCGATCCGGTCGACGATCCATGACCAGGCGGGTTCGCTCGTGAATCCGCGGAAAGGAGGACCAACAGTCGCGCCTGCTCCGGTCTGGTTCGGCGGGCTCCCGCGACGAGGAGCGTCGCGCTCCGGCCCGCGCTCGCGCTTGCAAGGGAGATTCACCATGTTCCGTGTTATCTGCTGCCTGATTCTCCTGTCCGCCGTCTCACTCCTCACGCCGGCCTCCGCATCGCAGGGGACTCCACCGGCGTCGCCGGTCGAAACCACCCCTGGCGAGTTCGCTTCGGT
>JAUIGA010000196.1 GCA_030430125.1 Chloroflexia bacterium
TGGGTGCTGCTTGCCTTCATGTTGGCGTTGGGCGGAATTGCTGTTCGGCGAGCCGCGCTTCGTCCCGGCAAATGAGCGCGCGGGACTGATACGGAATCCGGGTGACGAGCGAACGCGACCATCCGTCGGTGCGCTGCCTGCCGCAGACAGGTTCCACGGCGGATGGTCGCGGCATCCTGCCGGCCGACACACGACCGGTCCCCACGTGAGAACATCCGCCGTTCACCCGCGGCCCGACTGATGCCATCAGCTCGTTCCGCCCAACCCATGTCCTGATCGACAAAATTCCGCTCCTGCGGCCAACGCCGGTGCCATCTGGCGAGATGGCTGTTGACAAGCGCTCCCGCGGCGGTGCATAGTGCTTCTGAATATTGATACTTTGTATCAATTGAGAGTTGTATCACAGGGAGGATTTGTCCGTGGGAGCATCGTTCGATTTGATTTCGGTTGGTACCCGCCGCGCCAGCCGGCGCGCCTTCGTGGCCGGTGCGGTGGCCGCCACCGCGATGCCGGTCGCATTCGCGTCGAACGCCCAGGCCCAGGCAACGCCCGGCGCCTCGCCGGTCGTGTCGCCGTTGGGGGACGGGCGCTATCTGTTCGTGGGTGACCGGACGCGGGCGTCGGTCAGCGTGTATTCGATTCCGGACTTCTCCCTTGCCGGCACGGTCGATGGGGTGACGTTCGGCACCCACGCGGGTGGCCTGCTGCTCCCCGACGGTCGCTTCGTGTTCGCGGACACGACGGCCGGCGAGATTGTGGCCATAGCCGTCGGTGCCGACGGAATTCCCGTCATCAGCGATCGCGTGGCGGCCGAGCTTGGGGGCGGGGTCGCCTGGATGGCGGCGAGCCCGACCCTGAGCCATGTAGCCGTCGGCTCGATCAAGGAAGAGTCGGCGAGCCAGGTCCTCAACGTCGTGGACCTGCAGACGTTCGAGAACGCCGCGCTCGCGTTCGAGATGAACGCGCCCGAGGAGCTCACCGCGTGGCTGCTCAACGATCCGCTGCACATCCATGTCGCGGTGGGCGGGCAGATCAAGTCCTGGGAGCTGGCCAGCCTGCTCGCCGGCGATCTCGAGCCGCTGGCGACGATCGAGGTGGAGCTCGACTCGCACGGCGGCGCCACCGATGCGGTTAACGGGAGGCTCTTCTACACCACAGGGCCGGGCACCGGTTTCGAGGTGCTCGATGCGCAAGGTGGACCGGCCGAGTACCTGACCCAGATCCCGTGGGACGTCGACGGGCTGGCCGGGGGTCGCAACGCTCGCCCGCGCGTGACCGCCGATGGCCAGCACATCTTCGGGCTCATGACGCCGGGGCTGGACGATCCCGGTGCCTGGGCGGATACGATGGTGTCGAACCACATCACCGACATGGCGGGACTCTCCTCTCGTCGCGTCGAGGTCGGAACCGGCAACTTCGGGTATCGCTGGGGAATCAGCGACCGCTACGCCATCTGGGCCGGCTACAACGCAGATGGTGGCACGGTCTACCTGCTGGACGCGGACGCGGCGTCCGAAACCTTCGGGATGGTCGCCGCGACGATGCCGATTGCCACTCCCGCCAACGCGGCGATCCCCGGC
This sequence comes from Chloroflexia bacterium, assembly GCA_030430125.1. GTDB lineage: Bacteria > Chloroflexota > Chloroflexia > Thermomicrobiales > UBA6265 > JACCVC01. The sequence goes on from JAUIGA010000196.1 coordinate 1,581, forward strand.
GAGGATGCCGCGGGCACCGACACCTACGCCACCGCGATCACCGCGGACAGCCGGTATGGGTTCGTCTCCATCAATGGTGACCGGGTGGTGAAGGTCTTCGACCTGGAGCAGTTGGCGGAGATCGGCGAGATCGCCATCGAGCTGCCGCTCTCGGGCTATGACGGGTACATCACCGTCATCGAGCCGGGCAGCACCCCGGTGGACATCTGGGGGCGCTAGCCTCCACCACGGTCGCGCTGGATGCGCGAGTGCGCAGGGGGCGGGACAATGTCGTCTCGTTCCCTGCGCTCGACTGTCGATCAGTCTCCGTCGTTTCCTCACAAGGGTTCTTCCAGAGAGCATCCATGACCACGACCATCGATATGCGGCCAGGCACCACCGTCGCATCCAGGCCCTCCCCAGGTGATCGTCCTCACCCCGATCGCACCGTGCGGTCCGGAATCCGTCCGCCCAACCCGATTCGCCGGCAGGCCGCGCGGCTGCTGGCCCAGCAGTTCTGGTTGTTTGGGTGCGATATCCGCCGGGGCGACGGCAACCTCCTGCTCCAGTTCGGCTTCGAGAAATGTCGCCCGCCCGCGGGTAGCCGGGTGACGGCGAGCCGGTACACCTGCGTCTACCCGAGCGGCCGGGGCATCATCCTGTGGGGCTTCGGCATGTACTGGCGCGATCCCGGCCTCGGTGGGGTCTACCTGCCCCGGACCGCCTTTGACCCGATGATCCGGATGTCGACGGCGATTCCGGACGCGGCATGGGATCCCGGCCACATCGACGGCCTGGTTCGCCCGGTGACGGTATGTGAGGTCGACCGCAGTCGCCACCTGCTGGCCGATGCGCTGGCCTGGATTCGCGACTACGAAGTAGCGGTTGCGGACCTGGTCGGTACGAGCTATCGCGAGCATGCGGTGGCGACCTGGAAGCGTCCGTGCGGGCGTGCCGCCGACCTGCCGCGCCAGTGGCAGACGGTGATCGACGCGCTGTCCGCCAGCCCGGCGGATGCCCCCACAAAGCGTCGGAGTCAGCTGCCTGCCCTGCCGTGATCGCACCCCCGGCCTGCAGCCCTGCAGGCCGGGGGATCGGAGCGTGGTTGCTTCGGGTTAGACCGCGCCGAGATGCGCGACGAGGCTGTCCCGGTTGAATCGCATCAGGTCGAGGTAGGTGGTCACATCGTCAGTGAAGGTGTCGGTCATCAGCTCGGCGATGACGACGCCGTTCTCCTCGACGAGGACCGATAGCACATCGGTGTTGAACTGCGGCTCGGCGAAGACGACGTTGATGCCTGTCTCCTCAATGGTTTCCTGTAGCTCGGCCAGCTCGCCCGCCGAGACCTCGGTGTTGGGGTTCGGGAGGACGATGCCGATCACCTCGAAGCCGTAGCGCGCGGCGAAGTAGGTGTAGGCGTCGTGAAACACGATCAGATGGCGCCGGTCGACGGGAATCGCCGCGAAATCGGATTCGAGCTCGGCATCGAGCGCTTCGAGCTCGCCGGCATAGGCGTCGGCGTTCGCTGCGAATGCACTGGCGCCATCCGGATCGACGCGTGAGAGATGGGCCACGAGCACCGGCAGCATCTCCAGGACCTTGCGGGGGTCGAGCCACACGTGTGGATCGCCCTCGCGCAGGTCGTGGACGTGGTCGCCATGGTCTATCACCTTGTCGACCGCGATCAGCTCCATGTGATCGGCGAGCACCAGCTGGGGGATGCCCGCATCCGCCACCGCGCGTCGCCAACCGCCGGCCTCGACGAAGGGCTCCAGGGAAGCGCCCATGGAGATGAACGTGGCGCTCTCCGTCACGCGCAGGACATCCCTGGGGGATGGCTCCCATGTGTGGGGGTCGGCCATCGACGGGATGACCGGGTACACCTCTGCGCGGTTCCCGGCTACCTGCGCGGCGATGTCCGCCAGCACCGGGGTGCTGACGGCGACAAGGGGGCGGTCGTCCTGCGCGAGGGCATCGCCTGGGCCTGGCACCGGTAGTCCGGCGGCCAGGAAGGCCGCGATCGAGCCGGATGCGGCGGCGAAGCGGCGACGGGTGATGACCGGGCGTGCGGGATACGGGGACAGTTCGGGCATAGGGCTTCTCCTCGTGACCATGAATTCCTCGAAGGATTCCAGTATTGAGACAATATCTCAACTATGCGAAGCCTACGGTATGTGGACACTGGACGTCAATGTGCTGACGGGGTGTTTGCCGAGCTTCCGGATCGGGCGGGGTGTTTGGGTATGGGGCCGCCGATTGGCTCAACCGGCTTGCGGTGGCAGCGCTCCATCCAGCGCGGTGGGATGGTGGATTGACACCAGGTCCGGGTGCTCACTGGGTATCCCGTGTCGCGCCGGCCCGGAGTTTACCCTGAGCCTGTCAAAGGGCCGACCGTTCGTTGCGGGAGGGGAGAACCCTCCCAATGCAATCCCTGGCCCCGGTACGATGCAGGAGGGGCCTGGCAGCCGGGGCGAAACCACAGGGACGGCACGACGGGTGCCGTTCCCGCAGAATCTTCCGGATTCCGTACGAGCCGGCAATACCGCCAGTCTGGGAGACAGGCGGGGAGGAACCGGAATCCGCGGCCATGCCCGCATGCGCGCGGTGCTCGGCATCATCGGGGCGGTCGGTGTGGTGGCCGCGGCGGCGCATCGCACGAAAACGGCGGGCCGGTGAGGACCCGCCGTGCGGTGAGCGAATGCAGCGTGGTTGGTGGTTGGTGTCAGGCGACGGTGAAGCTGCCGACCATACCCATCAGGGCATGCGGCACACCGGTCTCGGCGTCCGGCACGAAGCACACTGCCAGGTACTCGCCAGCAGTCAGATCGAGCTCGGCATAGTTGGTGGCGCCGGGGCTCATAGGTGCCGCACCGAAGGCCGCGACGAACGGTGGACCCTCCGCGACTGGCGTCGCCGCCGGGGGCGCAACGGGTGTCGCGGCGACCGGCGTTGCGCCGGGGGCCGGACCGAGGAACATCTCGAGTGCCGCTTCTGCGGTGAGACCCGGTGCCAGTTGCATCACGACGATCTCGTGCAGCTGGGTGCCGTTGTTCACGATCTCCCACACATAGGAGCCTGCAGGCACCTCGGCCGGGAGGCCGTCGAACGCCATCTCGATCATGGAGATCGTCCCGTCCGCGACCGGATCCGCCGCAGCGTCGGCACCCTGGGTCACCTCGAGCAGGGAGATCATACCGAGGACGAAGTGCGGGATCCCCTCTTCATTGGGGATGACGCAGAAGACGACGTAGGTGCCAGGGTCGAGGAACGCGACCACTGACGATGGTGTGCCGGGGAGTCCGACCGGCCCCCCATACGACGCTCCGACGTCGGCCAGCGCGGCGAGATCGCCGCTGGCGAGTACCTCATTGAACTGATCGGGCGTGACGCCGTCGTTGAGGCGGAAGAAGATGGCGTGGTGATCCATCATGCCCTGGTTGTCCAGGGTGAGCCGGTTCCAGCCGCTCTCGATCGAGGCTGGCATGTCGTACGCATAGTCCGTGGCGATGATCACCGTCTCGGGATAGGTCGCATCCTGTGCGGCCGCGGGTCGCAACGCCGGTCCGAGCAGGAACCCGCCCGCACCGAGTGCGGCGGCTGCCTTGAGGGTGGCGCGGCGCGATACCGCGACATCAAGCACGCGATGGTAATGCTGCGAGGTCATTGTCTGTTCCCCTGTCACGAACACCCTTCATCGGACACACTTCCCCCTACGGGCAGCTGTGGCACGATGCACGACCCTGTTGGGCCCATCGCCATGGTAGCATTCAGGTAACCATCTGTATACCCCGTATGTCATTCCGAGAATACATAACATGGCCTCACGTGATGAGCCATGTACTGCAGTCTATCGAGATATCCGCATGTCTGGTTCGGTGGGGAAGCAGGCGCGGTTGAAGTATGGGCAATGACTGCAACGCTGCGGTGCCGGGTGCATCGGCCACGACTCGTCGTTGACCATGCGGATCAGCAGCGGGCGCAACTCGTCCCAGTCGCCCTGCTTGCGCTCGCGCGTGAGCGCGATGCGGTCGCGTTCCCCGTGCGCGAACCGGAGGTAGGAGAACACCACCCGCGGCTCGGATTGCTCCGGCAATGCCGCCGCGATGCGGGGCTTCAGCGCGATGGCCGAGAGGATCGGCGTGAACCGGCTCAGGCTGCGGGAATGACCGGTTTTGTAATCGACGATCTCGACATAGCGCCCCTTCCGGTCCTTGCGGCGGATGACGAGGTCCGCCTTCGCGCCCAGCTGGACCTTGCCGAGCGCGCCGGGCTCGCTCCAGTTGCGCGGGTAATGCTTTTCGACCCGCAGGATGGTGGGGTTGCCGTGGGTGATGTACCGGCGGCCGCGTTCCGCCCACTCCAGCACCCGGTCGATATCCGCGACTCGCTCATGCTGGTCTGCGTATTCCTGTGCCGGCAGGAGGGTGTCCAGCCACGCGCGCACGGCGGTGGCGGAAACCGGCGGCTGGTGGCCGTGCAGGGTGTTGGCGATGCGCTCCATCACCTCGTGCAGCGCGTTGCCGACCTGCAGCGGGCGACTCCACCTGCGTGTGTACTTGACGCGTTCCACATATTCCAGCCGGCACCGGCGCGGGCACTCCAGGTAGCGTTGCAGCGAGGTGGGGTAGATCGCCCGCTTGCGATCCCAGCGCGGGCCTGGCATGTCGGCGAGCGGCTGCGCACGCAGGCTGCTGTCGGTTGTCGGGTGCGAGCTCACCTCGGAAACCTCCTGCCAGGCGGGACAGATCGACGCGCTTCAGCGCTTGCCGCGGGGATGCGTCTACCATAGCAGGAAAAGCGAACGTTTGTGCGGGTC
>JAUIGA010000197.1 GCA_030430125.1 Chloroflexia bacterium
TGACGGGACCGGGGAAGAGCCAGGCCAGTCCCTCCATCAGCAGCGGGTAGAGCGGGAAGAACCCGAGCCCGCCGTCGTGGCTGGGACTGGCCTCGTTGCCGTAGCCGAAAATGCCGATCGCGACGTAGTGGGCGGTGTCCCAGCGCGCCCATCCGTCGAGCGAGGGCCATCCAGAGAGGAAGTCGTCCGGCACCTGCGCCGGGTAGTACGGGAGCCTGTCGATCGAACGCAACCCAACCCAGGCGACGAGGAAGAGCAGCACCCGCGTGACAACGACGATCGCGACAGCCTGCGCCGTCAGCGATCGCGCGAGCCGGTGCCGCGATCCTTCCGCCGGTTCAGACATCATCCAGTCCGGCAGCCTCTTCGAACCAGTGGCGCCACAAGGTGTCCAGCTCCTGGCCGGACGCCGCCTCGAACGCGTTCAGCAGGTCGTCCGGGGATGCGACCGAGAACTGGTTGTGCAGGAAATACTGCTGCACTCCGGCGGCGAATGCGTCGGCGCCGATCTCGTCGTGGATCGCCTTGAATCCCATCGGACCCTTGCTGTAGGCGGCGAAGACGTAGGCGCTGCCGCTGGGGAAGGCGTCGGTCGGCGTGTCGACGATCTGGTCGTTCCCGGTCGTGACGTTCGAGTGGAACGGCCCCGCCAGGTAGCGGTCGACCATCACCGCGCCGGCTTCGGGGCCGTACATCGCCGTGAAATACAGCTCCGACGACATGTAGTTGGTCAGACCCTCGTCGATGAACGCGTGGTCGTACTGATTGTTGCCGACCATGCCGTACCACCATTGGTGCAGCACCTCGTGGGCGACGGTGAAATCGAGGCTGTTCGGGGTTGCGAGGCTGTAGTCCGGCGTGTAGTAGCTGGCCCCCATGTAGATGAGCTGCGGGAACTCGACCCCGGCGGCACCGAACAGGTTGACCGGGACGAGATCGAGCGTCGTGTATGGGTATGGGCCGATCAGGTCGTTGAAGTAGGCCAGCGACTGGGCGGCGTAGTCGAGCACCGCCTCGCCGATGCGCTCGTCGCCGGGGTTGTACCACGAGGTGATCGTCGTTCCATCGACCACCGTCTCGACCGACTCGAAGTCGTCGTCGAGGACCACGGTGAGGTCGCGGACGGGCCCCGTCAGGACATGGGTTTCGGTGATCGATCCATCCACGGTGGTGCTGGTGGTGACCCCGGTGCTGACGACGCGCCATTCGGCGGGCGCGCGCAGCGTGAGGTCGTACGAGGCGGTGGTGCTGAAGATCGGGTCGCCGTTCTCGCTCGGGGGGTCGAGTACCCACCCGCGCTCGGGATCCCGGCCGGCGAGGATCGGGTACCAGTGCGCCAGCGCCCAGGTGCCGCGCTCGACATCGATATTGAGGATGCCGTAATGCTCCCTGGCGTTGACAGGCACGGCCAGCGTGAATTCCATGGTCACGGTCGTCGTCGCCCCGGGAGCGAGCGCCGGCTCCAGCTCGACGTGCAACACGGTCTGGTCGACGTCGAGACTCGACGCGACCGGCTCGCCGTCCCGTGTGACGGTATCGGCCCGCATGGCATCGTGGGTGTCGTCGGGGCCGTTGGCGTAGAACCGGAAGGGCAGCGCATCGAGCGGCTCGCCGGTGGTGTTGGTGTAGGTGACCGCGACGGTGCCCTGGATCCGCGGCTCGGCGTCAGCGGATGGCAACGCGATCTCGGCGTCGATCGTGTAGGCCGCCGAAGCGTCGTCGAGCACCCCGTGCAGGTCTTCCTGCCATTCCGGAAGCACGCCGGAGAGTTGTTCGCGGGTTTCGGTGGCGGGCAGGGACTGCGCGTTGGTACCGGATGTGACGGTGGCCACGATGGCAATGGCGATGAGCGCCAGGCGCGTCAACCGGAGCCGTCGCGAGAGTGCTGGTGGCATGAATGAACCTCTTTGCGCGGGTAGGGGTGGTGGGTCGTAGCCGCAAACCTGACTGAAACAGGCGTGGATTGGTACAATGCGGCGCAGCGGGCAGGCGACACCGGCGACTGCCTGTCAAGGATTGTAGCGGGTTTGGTGCGTCAGCACGGCCTGGCGCGTGCCGGGCCCGGGATATCCGCGAGGAGCAGGAAGCCGTGTCCGACCCGGTGATCCACACCCTGCGGCTGGCGCAAGGTCTGCGCGACGAGATGCTGGTTCACCTGATTCGGGAGGCTCCGAACGAAGGTGTCGGCATCCTGGCAGTGGACCGGCGCGCCCCGTTGGCGACGGCGGTGGCATTCTTCCCGGGGGAGAACATCGACGCCTCGCCGACGCGATATACCATGCACCCTCGAGATGTTGTCGCCGCCCTCGATACGATCGCCGAGCGTGGGTGGGAGTTGGGCGCCATCGTTCACTCGCACCTGAAAGGCCCCGCGACGCCTTCCCGGACCGATATCGGCGAGGCGTACTACCCGGACACAGCCATGGTGATCGTGTCTCTGGCCACCCTGCCTCCGGATATGCGCGGTTGGCGGCTGGAAACACGGGATGGCGAGACCGTGATTCGAACAGTACACCTTGAGGCGGTGCCGTCCGGTCTCGTGTCAAGCGACGAAGCTGTTGATTCACAACCGGCGTGAGTCTATCGATACGACACGCCGGCAACAAACGCGTGTTTCAGGAAAATGTGGGAAGAGAGCATGACCATACGCGGCGAAAGCGACGATGCCACAGCCGGATTTCTGCCATTCATGCGTGTGCAGGCGGAAGGCCATGATGCGGTCTATCGCCAGGACGATGCCCCGCCTGGCGCGGCGTCCGCCTCGGAGGCGGACGGTTTGGAGCAGGAGCCAGGCATGAGCCCACCCGCCCGCACCATCGGTGACATTCTGGCGGCGCTTCGGTCGACGCCTGGCGAGCTCGAGCGCCTGATCCAGGGGCAGAGTGAGGAATCGCTCGCACAACCGGCCTCGGACGGTGAGTGGGGAGTGGTGGAGATCGTCCCGCACCTGCGAGACTGGGAAGAGGTGTACCTCGGTTGGGCTCGCCGCCTGCTGGACGAAGATCGTCCCACACTCGCCAGTGTCGACGATTCGCTGTGGGCGATCGAGCACGACTACGCCGGCGAGCGAGTGGCCGACGCGCTGGCTGCCTTTCGCGACCTGCGGGAGGAGCTGCTGCTCCGGTTGGAGACGCTTGCGCCGGATGCATGGGAGCGGCAGGCGGTGCATCCGCGGCTCGGTCGGCTGACCTTGCATCAACTGGCGGACCGGATGTGCGATCATGATGCAAGGCATGTCGAACAGGCGCGGGACGCGCTGGCCTAGGCGGCGCGGACCCGCCAAAGGGGCCCGCAAACGGACAGAGGGCGAGGACGATGAGCACTGCGACAACGTTCATTCGGGTCGGAGACCCGGTACCAGCCGAGCAGATCGAGACGATCCAGCGTCTCGGCAACAACTCGCTGATCATCCGGTTGATGTTCACGGTGAACCACCTGTCCCGGTGGCTGACACCCATCCACGACGACGACCGGCTGGATCGCGCCCTGCATCGCGGCGAGCCCACCGTCAAGGAGCTGGTTGTCGCCCTGCGGGAGTATGACAAGTTCATCTACCCGCGCATGTATCTCGCCGCCAACAGCCCGGGTGCCGATTTCGACACGCTGGAGAACCCGACGATCTCTCCCGTGCGCGAGCGATTCGACCAGCACGACACGACCGTCGTGTTGATGTCGGAGTTCCGGCGTACCCGGCAGACCATCACCGCGCTGCTGCGAGCGTTGCCGGATGCCGCCTGGGATCTCGGCGGGCGCAGCCAGAAAGGGGTCGAAGGGACGATCCGCTCGATGGCCGAGGCCCTGGCGATCCACGACTACCGCGTGCTTCGCGCCATGGATCAAACCCTCGATCAGACCGGCGCGCGCGAAGGGCTTGCGGTGATCCAGAAGGCGCATCTGGACGAGCTGCTGGCGTTGACGCCCGATCATGTCGATCTTCGCGACTAGCGGAGCCCGAGGACACCCCCTGTGACGTCTTCCTCCCCCGAATCCCAACAGGTTTCCGCGTCCGGATTGTCGCCGGTGGAAACCGTCGAGGCGCTCGGTCGCGAGTTCTTCCAGGCGCTCGATGCGCGCGACCCGCGCCGCCTGCGGCATACCCTCGCGGCCAACGCCACCTTCCGCGCGCTGCCGCACGTCGCGCCGATCCGTCCGGCGGATGAGATCGTCGCCTACTTCGGGACGGTCGTCTCCAGCTACCCGAACGCGCACTGGGATGTCACCGACGTCATTGCCGCGCCGGACCGCGCCGTGGTGCAGTTCGTGATCCGGGAGTACTCGGCGAGGTACGGCCGCGAGATCATTTCGGAGCAACTGGCCATCATCCGCGTGGCCGCGGGCAAGATCGTCAGCATCGTTGGGTACTACGACACCGCCGAGTTCCATCGCGTCTTCTGGGACCAGTAGCGCAGCGCAACAGAAGCGTGGCGCGCTGTCACGTTTCGGTGTCTGAACCGGCATCGTGGCGGCCAGCTGCGGCGTCATTCCATCCCTGTGCTGCCCGATGCGGCGCGATGATGCGTCCGGACACTGACGCCGGTACCATTCGTGCCGGACGCCCTCGCCAGAAGTTTGTACACTTGTGAATGAACGCACGAATGCCCCTTGCGAGGGGGTGCGAGGCATGATCCGGCCGGGAACCGGAGCGTGGTTCGAAGGCTGGCGCGCCGTCGTGCAACGGCGTCTGTGATGGAAAGGCCGAATATCGATGGGATCTGGGTTGCTGGAATCACAGCAAGTGTCGGCGCAACGAAGCGATTGGAGCACGACCCTCCCACCGGCGCAGATCGGCGACATACCCGACATCGTCATCCGCCGCCTGCCGGTCTACGTCCGCACACTCAAGACGCTGTGTGACGGGCAGGTCGGTTCGGCGTCGTCCGAGCAGCTGGCCGAGATGCTGGGCGTCACCGCGGCGCAGATTCGCCGCGATCTTTCCTACTTCGGCAAGTTCGGCAAGCAGGGCAAGGGGTACGACACTCGCCTGCTGGTCGAGGCGATCTCGCACATCCTCAAGCTGGACCGCCAGTGGCCGGTTGCGCTGGCGGGACTCGGCAATCTCGGTCGGGCCATCGCGAACTACCGCGGGTTCTCGCCGTCCTCGTTCCAGATCGCCGCGCTCTTCGACCGCAATCCGGTGCACATCGGGCAGCAGGTCGGGGATCTCGAGATCCTGCCGATCGGCGAGCTTCCGGGGTTCATGCGCCACGAGGGCATCCATATCGGCATCATCGCCACCCCAAAGGTGCACGCGCAGGAGACAGCCGAGCTGATGGTCGCCGGCGGCGTGCAGGCCATACTCAACTACGCACCGGTGATCCTGAAGGTGCCCGAGGGTGTGACCGTGCGGGAGATCGATCCCGTCAGCGCCCTGCAGAGCATGACTTACTACATCGACGAGGCCTGAGGTGGCAGGACCGGTCCCGGCGATCCACCACGTGCAGGTCGCGATCCTGTCCGGCGGCGAGGAATCTGCACGCCGGTTCTATGGCGACATCCTCGGCCTGCGTGAAGTCGAGAAGCCCGAGAACCTGCGTGCTCGGGGCGGCGTCTGGTTCGACACCGGGTCGCTGCAGCTGCATCTCGGTGTCGATCCGGAGTTCTCCCCCGCGACGAAGGCGCATGTTGCGTACGAGGTGGCCGATCTCGCCGCCGTGCGTGAGCGATGCCGTGCGGCCGGACATCCGGTACGGGAGGACGAGCCTCTGCCCGGATACGACCGCTTCTACGTTGCCGACCCCTTCGGCAATCGCGTCGAGGTGCTGCAACCCCATCTCGGTGACTGACTTTTCCAGATGCGGGTGTTGCCGTCTACTGCCGGTACCGGGCTCGTCACGCGCCGCCCCAAGCTCTTGTGATAGTATCTAGACAATCTAGATACTATCATCCAGGAGGTGAGATCGTGACCTGGAAGCTAGCTGACGCCAAGAACCGGTTTTCGGAACTTGTAAACACCGCGCTCTCCGACGGGCCTCAGCGGGTGGAGCGCCGCAACGATGTCGTGATCGTGTTATCCGAAGCCGACTACCTGCGATTGCAGGGTAAGCGCCCCAGCCTTGTCGAGTACATCATGAATGGACCGGATCTCAGCGAGCTCGATCTCACGCGGGATCGCAGCCTGATGCGCGAGATCGAGCTGTGAGGGTCCTGTTCGATACGTGCACCGTGTCCGAGTTACGGCGGTCCGATGCCAGTCAGGCAGTGGTTCGCCGTATCGCCGAACTCGACCCGGACGGTACCTTCCTCAGCGCTATCACGGTGGGCGAGATCGCAAAAGGGGTGGCGCTGCTGCCGGAAGGTCGGCGGAGACGGGAGTTCGCGTCCTGGTTGCTGGGCCTCGAGCAGCAGTTCGAGGATCGCAT
>JAUIGA010000198.1 GCA_030430125.1 Chloroflexia bacterium
GGAGCAGTTGTGCAAACAGCACCTGGGCCGTGTCGTCGTGCAGCTCGCGGGCAATGCGCTTCCGTTCATCCTCCTGAGCGTTGATCACCTGGCTGGTCAGTGCCCGCAGTTGCCGCCGGTCGGTCTCCAGCTCGTCCAACGTCTCATTGAATGACGAACCGAGCCGCGCGAGCTGGAAATCGGGAAACAATGAGGGGCGCACCCGCCTGGAGTAGTCGCCTCGCTTGATCCCCTCGGCGACCTCGGCAAGGCGATCGAGCGGTTGCAGAGCCGCACGCAAGACAAAGTAGTTGACCACCAGGCTGAGGACGAATCCAACCAGCGCGAACAGTCCGATCAGCCAGTACTCGGTCGGATCGTCTCGACCTTCGACGGTTCGCACGGTGATGAACGTGCCAAAGGTAGCCCCAAGCACAACGATTGCGCCGTTGGCAAGCAGCACCTTGTAGAGTATCGGAACGCCAAATACCCAGGTTCGAGCAGCACGCAACACCGAAGTTCCCGTCACGAAAGGCATCGAAGCGAGTACGGAAATCGGGTGACTTCGCGGCGGACGATCCGAAGCGACCAACCCTGTGCCGGCCCCGATCGATGTACCGGCACAGGGTCGACCGCTTCACGGTGGTGCCAACAGCATAGAGCCGAATCCCGTACAACTCGCCTTTCAGGCCAGGCGAGCACCAGAAAGTATGGTATACACAGGCCGAATCTGGTCTCGCGGACACGTACAGTGGCCACAAGGGGGTCTCAATGGCTGCAACATCATCGTTTGACATTGTCTCGAAATTCGATCGTCAGGAACTGCGCAATGCGCTCGACCAGGCGAATCGCGAAATTTCCAACCGCTACGACCTCAAGAGCACGAATACCCAAATCGACGAGGAAGAAACGCAGTTCACTATCACCACGGAGTCGGACTACAGCCTCGGTGCGGTGAAGGACATCATCGAGTCGAAGCTCGTCGGTCGGAAACTCTCGCTCAAGATTCTCGACTACCAAACGGAGGAAGACGCATCCGGCGGGCGCAAGCGACAGGTGGTCAAGTTGCGCGAGGGGTTGAATGACGAAACGGCCAAGAAGCTGTCAAAGGAGATTCGCGACAACTTCAAGAAGGTCAAGCCCCAAATCCAGGGCGATACCGTTCGGGTCCAGGCCAAGAGCCGCGACGAGCTCCAGTCGGTGATCCAGATGATCAAGGAAGGTGACTGGCCAGTCGCGCTCCAGTTCGTCAACTACCGCTAGGCTCACTGCGCTCCATCCGGGATTGATCCCTTGTTCGGCGGGGTTGTCGGGGCTCGATCTCCGGCAACGCCGTGGCCACGCGCTCGAGCAATTCGCTCTCGAGCGGCGATCCCACAGGAAACACCCGAACAGGGACATGCTGCTCTTCCGGCCAGACTCGCTGGAACATCACCCATTGGTCGAGCGAATCCGCGATCCCGCGCTCCAGCTCGCGGGCGACGCGATTGATGCCCGCCGCGATGTCGGTCTTCACATCCGTCCCGCGATCGACATGAAACGGGTCACCAATCTTGAATTCGTGTCCCCGCCGTGCGCGCCGGGAGAACACGGGCACGATCGGTGCACCTGTTTCCCGAGCGATACGCACCGGACCTGGCGGCAACGTCGTATCCCGCCCCATGAACGTGACATCGTACCCATTCTGGAAGAAATCGCGATCGGCGAGGAACACTGCAAATTCGTTGCGTCTGGCAGCCCGCATGACGCTGCGAACACCCGACGGTGTCGGTTCCACCATCGTCAAGCCCCGAGATCCGCGCAACCAGGTGACGCCATCGAAGATGAAACGGGACGTCGTGCGACCAGTAACCACCGTCAGCTTGTAACCGCGAGCGACGAGTGCCTGACCTATGTAGTCGAAGCATCCGAGGTGTCCGGTCACGAGGAGTCCGCCGTTTCCTGCCTCCAGCACCCGATCGAGTGTGCCCCATGATCCATCCACCAGTTGTACCGACTGGACAAAGCTGGAGCGGGAATGACGGGGTATCGTGATCAGGTCGGCGAAGTTCCGGGCACTCGTGCGAAAGATCGAACGCACCAACGCGTCAGTGCTCCTGGAGTCTCCAGAGAAGTGCTGGACGGTTTCGACGTTCTCGCGCACGTTACGGGCATAGGTGGAGCTCACGAGCAGGAAGAAATCCCCGCACCGATCGGCAATCCAGCCGCGAATCGGTCCCGGCACCAGCCAGAACAACCAGGAGAGCAGGACGGCGAACCCGACACTCAGTTGATACCGAAATTCGCGTCGATCCTCCCTGCGGAACTGTGGATTCGATTGTCTGGCCGAACCTGACCGTCTAAACACAGTGCACCAGGTTCCTCATTGCCCTCGGTGAAGCTCAAGAGGCACGGGACGGAGCGGAGTCGCTCCTGATGTATGCCATGGCATCAATGATAACGGGTATGCCGCGAACGACGGTCAGCGCAACGGCGGACCAGACGAGCGACCACCCCAACCAGCCTACCCAATCCTGGTCGTACAGCCAGCCAAGAAATGTTCCATCCGTGTCGAGTCGCTCGTAGCCCGCCAACCCCGTCAGAAACACAAAACCCGCCGCCTTCGCCCAGCCAAAGAATCCGCGCATGAATCTCCCCGCTGTCAGCCATTCGGTGATCGGCGAGCGCATCATGTTGTCCTTGCCGAACGGAGTCTTGCCCTCCGCCAGGGACATCGACCGCAGGCCATCGACGACGAATCCGCGCGAAAGCACCATCAACGGAATCCAGACAGGGATGAGATCCAGATCGGCAAAGATCACCCACAGGACATTCTCGACGATCCGATCGCCCATGATGTCGAACACCGCCCCGAAGGTCGACGCCGATCCCCGCTTGCGTGCCACCCAACCATCCAGCCCATCGCTGGCAAACACCACGATGATCAATGGCATGCACGCGGTAACCACCCGCACGTTCCCAACATAAATGAGCCAGACCACGATGAAGAGCAGGATCAGGCGAGCCACGGTAATCAGGTTGGCCAAGACGGATCATCCCCTTCATCGTCAGGCAGGCCACCAGGCTCGACAGGGTCCTGAGGCTCGCTCCAGCGTACCGCGATTATCCACCACGAACGCTGCGGCACACAAACTGCGTCGAGCCGTCTGCTCTAGGACGCCAACGGACCCACCAACCTTGACACGAATCGTATCAACATTTATTATTCAACAAGACAATCGAACACAGGAGTCACCCGAATGACATCGAGATATTCAGAACCACTCTTCGTCATCAGCGTGGCCGCCCGCCTCGTCGAGATGCACCCACAGACCCTGCGAAAGTACGAGCGCGAGGGCCTCGTTGCACCGTCACGAACCGCCGGCAACCTGCGCCTGTATTCGGACGAGGATATCGAGCGCCTGCGACAGGTGAAGTACCTGGTTGAATCCCGCGGGCTGAACCTGGCCGGAGTGCAACTCGCACTTGAGCTCACCACGTCGTTGCGAAGCCTGCGTGCCGCAATGGATGGCACCACCGCAAATCGCGGCTGGAAAACCGATATCGACCGCATTCTGGTCGAGCTTGGCTTCGTGGAACAGCAACAGCTCAGAGAATCGGCGCGCAGGCGCGCCACATGATGCATCTCGGAGACTTCCAGACTTCTTCACCGATCTACAGCATCCCGGATTTAGCCACCACCGGAGGGACCCAATACCATGGCAATGAATCAGAACCTGACCGAGAAGGCGCGGCAGGCGATCGTCGCCGGGCAGCGCATTACCCAGGATCGTCGCCTGTCGCAATATGAGCCGGAAGCGTTGCTGGCCGGGCTGGTCGACCAGCCGGACGGCATCGTGCCGCAGATCCTGCAACGCCTGGGAGTCGAACCTGCACACGTTCTGCAGGATGCGGAAGCGCTCGTGGACCGGGCACCGAAGCTCCAGTACAGCGCCGAAGCCGTCGTCAGCGGCTCGCTGCGAAAGGCCCTCGAGTCGGCCGAGCGAGAAGCGCAGCAGTTCGGCGACGAGTACCTGAGCACCGAGCATCTGCTGTTGGGCATCATTGACGGCGACCGTACCCAGGCGGCCTCCCTGCTCAATCGACTGAATGTCACCAGGGAACGTGTCCTCGGTGCGCTCACGGAAATACGCGGGAACCAGCGCGTCACCAACGAATCTCCGGAAAGCACGTACCAGGCACTGGAGAAATATGGCCGCGACCTTACCGAGCTCGCCGGCAACGGCAAGCTGGACCCCGTCGTCGGGCGCGACGACGAAATTCGGAGGGTCATTCAGGTCCTGTCCCGCCGCACGAAGAACAATCCCGTGCTCATCGGTGAACCCGGGGTCGGCAAGACCGCGATCGCGGAAGGTCTCGCTCAGCGAATTGTGCGCGGTGACGTGCCCGAAGGTCTGAAGGACAAGCGCATCGTCGCCCTTGATCTCGGCTCGCTGGTCGCCGGCGCCAAATTTCGTGGCGAGTTTGAGGAGCGTCTCAAGGCCGTCCTGAAAGAGGTCGAATCCTCGGATGGCCAGGTCATCCTGTTCATCGACGAGTTGCACACCGTCGTCGGCGCCGGGGCGGCCGAGGGTGCGATGGACGCATCCAATATGTTGAAGCCGATGCTGGCGCGAGGCGAACTCCATGCTATTGGCGCAACCACGCTCGACGAGTACCGCAAGTACATCGAGAAAGACGCGGCGCTTGAACGGCGGTTCCAGCCGGTCTATGTCGGCGAGCCGACGGTCGAGGACACCATTTCCATCCTCCGCGGTCTGCGCGAACGATACGAGGTGCACCACAAGGTCAAGATTCTCGACTCCGCGCTCGTGTCCGCCGCGTCACTCTCCGACCGGTACATCAGTGACCGCTTTCTGCCAGACAAGGCCATCGACCTGGTAGACGAGGCAGCTTCCCGCCTGCGCATGGAGATCACCTCCATGCCGATCGAGCTCGACGAGGCAGAACGCCGCATAATGCAACTTGAAATCGAGCGGGAGGCGCTAAAGAAGGAAACCGATACAGGCTCCCAGCAGCGCCTGGGCACGCTCGAACAGGAGCTCGCCAGCCTCAAGGAAGAGCGCGATGCCCTGCGATCCCGATGGGATCAGGAGCGCCAGGCGATCATGGCCATCTCTGAGCTGCGCGACGAAATGGACCACCTTCGGGTCGAGGTCGAAGCCGCACAGCGAAACTACGACTACAACAAGGCTGCCGAGCTGCAATACGGTCGGGCGAAGGAACTGGAGCAACGAATCGCGGAGGAGGAAGCGAAGCTCGCACGCCTCCAGTCCGGCGGCAAGCTCTTGAAGGAGGAAGTTGACAGCGAGGATATCGCCGAGGTCGTCAGCCGGTGGACGGGCATCCCGATCAGCCGGCTCATGGAGGGCGAAATCGAGAAGCTGGTGCACATGGAAGAACGGCTCCACGGCAGGGTGATCGGCCAGGACGAGGCGATCGAGGCGGTTTCCAACGCCATTCGGCGGTCACGAGCCGGACTCTCCGATCCACACCGTCCGATGGGCAGCTTCATCTTCCTCGGACCGACCGGTGTTGGCAAAACCGAGCTCGCCCGCGCGCTCGCATCGTTCCTGTTCGACAGCGATCAGGCAATGGTTCGGATCGACATGTCGGAGTACATGGAGAAGCACGCGGTCAGCCGTCTCATCGGAGCGCCTCCGGGGTATGTCGGCTACGATCAGGGAGGGCAGCTTACCGAGGCGATTCGCCGTCGCCCGTACAGCGTGATTCTCTTCGACGAAATCGAGAAGGCACACCCGGAGGTGTTCAATGTCCTGCTGCAGGTCCTTGACGATGGGCGTCTCACAGATGGTCAGGGCAGAAATGTGAACTTCGCCAACACCGTGGTGATCATGACCAGCAACCTCGGCTCGCAGGCCATCATGACCATGAACGAGCACAACGCTGGCGAGATTCGGTCGAAGGTGATGGACGCGCTGCGGGCAAACTTCCGTCCCGAGTTCCTGAATCGTGTCGACGAAACCATCATCTTCTCGCAGCTGTCCCGCCAGGAGATCGGCCAGATCGTCGAGTTGCAGCTGGAGCAGGTGCAGGCACGACTCGCCGAGCGCAACATGAACCTGCACGTTACCGACGAGGCGCGCGACCTGATCGCCACACTCGGCTACGATCCGGCGTTCGGCGCGCGGCCACTCAAGCGCGTCATTCAGAAGCGCGTACTGGACCCGCTTGCGCTTGGGCTCCTCGACGGGAGTCTCCACGAAGGCGAAACCGTGACGCTTGCAGTGAAGGATGGCGACTTCACGTTGTCGGGTCAGCTCACAAGCGCTCCGGTGGTCGCCTGACACGATCGTGATCGAGGCAGAACACCGCGACAAAGGAGCACGACTCCCCGAAAGGGGA
>JAUIGA010000199.1 GCA_030430125.1 Chloroflexia bacterium
TGTCCAGATCGGCGGGGAGCTGTTCTCCGATGCGATGGGCGAGGATGGCACGCCAGAGGGGACCTACATCGGGATGGTCACCCACAACATCGACACGATCGTCTCCGCCCTGTTGGGCGAGGGCGAAGCATAGGCAACGAATCGAGTACACATGGCAGCACTTCAACGCGAACCGATGCCCGACGAAACCGCCGCCGTCGCGGTGCACGACCTCACGGTCGCGTACCGCGACACGCCGGTACTGTGGGACATCGACATCGCCATACCTCCCGGCACGCTGACCGCGATCATCGGACCCAACGGTGCCGGCAAGAGCACGATGCTCAAGGCAATCCTCGGATTGGTACCGGTTGCCGCCGGGACGGTCGAGATCTTCGGCCACTCCGATCCCAACCAGCGCCGCCTGGTGGGATACGTGCCGCAGCGCGGCAGCGCCGACTGGAACTTTCCGACCAACGCGCTCGATGTCGTCACCATGGGCACCTATGGGCAGCTTGGATGGATCCGGCGGCCCGGCAGGCGCGAGCGCGAGCGCGCCATGCACGCGCTGGAGCAGGTCGGCATGGCGGATTTCGCCGATCGGCAGATCAGCCAGCTCTCCGGTGGTCAGCAGCAGCGTGTGTTCCTGGCGCGGGCCCTGGTGCAGGATGCGCAGCTCTATTTCATGGACGAACCCTTCGCCGGGGTCGACGCGCAGACAGAAAAGGCGATCGTGACGCTGTTGCAGACACTCCGGTCGCAGGGCAAGACGGTCATTGTGGTGCACCACGACCTCGAATCCGCACCGGAGTATTTCGACTGGCTGGTGTTGCTCAACGTGCGCGTGATCGCGAACGGGCCATTCGACGAGAGCTTCACCCCGGAGAACCTGACACGGACCTACGGTGGCGCGATGAACCTGATTCGTCTCAGCTCCCAGCTCGCCGGCAAGGACGGCGGGTGATGGAGATGGACCCACGATCCAGCGTCATCCGGGTGGATCCATCCCGCGGTGGGCGGGCAGTCGCCAAGGTTACCAACGACCGTTTCTCGCGGACCAGTGAGAGCCCCGTCACTCCGAGCCGGCAAGGCGCGCATGCGCCGTCGCCGTGTCGAGGAGTCCCCCGGCGAAGCCGCAATGGCGCGATGGGCGCCAAGTATCGAATCCAGGTCCCATCGTCGTTGGACGCGGCAGCGAGCTGCCGGCGCTTCGCGCGGGGACTCCTCGACAAGCTCGGAGCGACGGGGTTTTCGTTGGTCTGCGAGAATCGACCGGTGGCCATTGCGGCAACTGTGCGCACACGGCGGCCCGGACCTGCCGGCATGGCGTCGGAG
The DNA here is from genome assembly GCA_030430125.1 of Chloroflexia bacterium. Lineage (GTDB taxonomy): Bacteria > Chloroflexota > Chloroflexia > Thermomicrobiales > UBA6265 > JACCVC01. The sequence goes on from JAUIGA010000199.1 coordinate 1,315, forward strand.
CCGGACGTCGCTGGGCGGCAGCGGAACCGAATCGAAGGCGGGGTGGCGCGATGATAGACATCCTCCACGACCTCATCTTCGACTACACCCTGCGCAACGTGGCCCTCGGCTCGATGCTGCTGGGCATCGTTTCCGGCGTGCTCGGCTCCTTTGCCGTGCTGCGCCGTCAGGGACTTCTCGGCGACGCGCTCTCCCACGCCGCGCTGCCCGGTATCGCCATTGCGTTCATGCTCACCGGCTCGCGGGAGACCATCGTGCTACTGCTTGGCGCCGGTATCACCGGCTGGATCGGCACCATGCTGTTCATGCGGGTCGTCAAGGACACGAAGATCAGCGAGGACACAGCGCTCGGCGTCATCCTCAGCGTGTTCTTCGGGATCGGGATCGTGCTGCTGACGTTGATCCAGAACCAGAACACCGCCAACCAGGCCGGTCTCGACAAATACCTCTTCGGGCAGGCGGCGGCGCTGGTCACGCGCAACGTCATCACCTTCGCCATCCTCGGCGGGATCGCGTTCCTGGTGCTGCTCGCGTTCTACAAGGAATTCAAGCTGCTCACCTTCGACGCCGACTTCGCCGCAAGCATCGGCCTGCCCGTCCGCGCGCTCGATGTGCTGCTGACATCGTTGATCGTGATCGCGGTGATGATCGGGTTGCAGACGGTCGGGGTGGTGCTGATGGCCGCAATGATCATTGGACCCGGCGCCGCTGCGAGACAGTGGACCGATCGCCTGCCGACGATGTTGACCCTCGCCGGCGCCTTCGGAGCGCTGGCCGGCGTGACCGGCGCGGTGATCAGTGTCCAGGGCGATCGCCTGCCCACCGGCCCCATGATCATCCTCGTGCTTACCGTGATCGTGCTTGTCTCGATCGTGCTCGCGCCCCGGCACGGCTTCGTGCCGCAGCGGATTCGCCAGTGGCGGAATCGGCGGGCAATGATGTCGGTGCCGCAATCTCCTGGCGCGACACTGCAGGAGGGAGAAGCATGATGACCCCATCCATGGCCATCCTGGTCACCGCCGTGCTCTGCGCGGCCGCCTGCTCGCTGCTCGGTACCTTCCTGATCCTGCGGCGGATGGCAATGATGACGGATGCGATCAGCCACGCGATCCTGCCGGGGCTGGTCGCGGGGTACGTGCTGGCCAACGGGCCGAACCTGCTGGTCGGGGCTGTCGGCGCGACCGGCGCGGCGATCCTGACCGTGACCATTGTCGAGGCGCTGCAGCGATCGCGGCACGTCGACGGCGGTTCCGCGATGGGTATCGTCTTCCCGGCGATGTTCGCACTCGGGACCGTGCTGGTCTCGCGGTACTTCTCCAACGTCCACCTCGATACCGACGCGGTCCTGTACGGGAACATCGAGTTCTCGTTCTTCGAGCGTCTCCGCATTGGCGACCGGGACCTGGGACCGCAGTCGATCTGGGTCATGAGCATCCTGCTCGTGGTCAACCTGGTCTTCCTTGGGCTGTTCTACAAGGAGCTCAAGCTGACGACCTTCGATCCCGGCCTCGCCGCGCTGCTTGGGTTCTCCCCGGCGGTCGTGCACTATGCCTTGATGCTGGTGCTTTCGGTCACCACGGTCGGCGCGTTCACCGCGGTTGGGGCGATCCTGGTGGTGGCGTTGGTGATCGTGCCGGCGGCGACGGCCTACCTGCTCACCGATCGGCTGCTGGTGATGATGGGGCTTTCGATCGTGATTGGGGCGGTGGCGGCCTGGACCGGGTACGAGCTGGCGGTCCGGATCGACGCGTCCGTTTCCGGCAGCATGGTGTTGATGCTGGGCGTGTTCTTCCTGCTGGCCTTGCTGTTCTCGCCATCGCAGGGGCTGATCGCGAAACAGGTGCGACACCGGAGCAATGCGCGCCGGTTCGCCGTCGACCTGTTGCTGATGCACCTGTGGCACCATGAACGGTCGACCACGGCGGCGTCCGAAAGCACGATCGGGCACGTCAGCGCGGCCCTGCGGTGGTCACCTGACCACGCCGGGACGGTGATCGGGCGGGCACGCTCGCGCGGGTTCGTGGAGCAGGAGCGGGACCGTCTGTTGCTGACCGATGCCGGTCGATCGCACGCTGTCGCGATCGTTCCGGAGTAGTCGGGCGAGCCAACGGGACCGGAATCGGGTAGTGCTGTTGGCGGTGGTGGGCCGTGTCGAGGTCCACGGACCGCCAGCGGGCTACCCCGCCTCAGGACGAATTCGAAACGAGACTTGCACAATGTTGGTCGGTGTGAAACCATGTACCCATCAAATGTAGCCTGGGCTAAATTTAAAGGTTGCACGCAGTAGTCGGGACTTTCACATACAGGTCTGCGCGCGAACACACGATAAGGGAACGAAGTGAACAGCCATGGCACAGCACATGACCAGGCGGGACCAACTTGGCGCTCCGGGCCGGGAAGCGGCCCTGACAGAAGTGCGGTTGCTCGCCTCATAACCCACCACTTCCCATGCCGCGGTCGAGCCCTCGGGCAGGGATCGACGGCCAGCACATGTCCGGGGATGGCATCGTGTCCCTCACCTTAGGTATTCCACTCGTCATCTTTCTGCTATTGGTGAACGCAATCTGCGTCGCGACCGAGTTCGCCCTCGTCACCGTGCGACGGGCGCGCATCGATCAGCTTGCCGCAGAGGGCAGCCGAACCGCCAGGAGCGCCCAGGGCACGCTCCGAAATATCGACTACTACATCGCCGCCGGCCAGCTCGGCATCACAATGGCCAGCATCGCCCTTGGCTACTTTGGCGAGCCCGTGCTGGCCACGATCATCGAGCCTCCGGTCGAGGCGATCGTCGGGACCTTCGCTCCCGTCCTTGCCCACACCATCGCGATCGCCGTGGCCTTCATGTTCGTCACCGCGCTCCACATAATCGTCGGTGAGTTCGTGCCCAAGACAATCGCCCTGGAGCAGCCAGTAGCCACGGCACAGGCCATCGCGATACCGATCACCATCTTCGCTCGCGTGTTCGGTCCCGTCGTCTGGGCGTTGAATGCGATCAGCCTGCGCATACTCAAGCTCCTCGGCTCGGACGCTCAGCCCCTGCAAGACGATCCGCTTACGGCAGAGGACCTCGCCTACTCTTTCGAATCAAGCGCGTCTGCCGGGCTCATCAGCCGGCGCGAGTTGGGCCTTACCCGACAGTTGCTGCGGCTGCCCGAGATCGAGAGCCACGAGTTGATGGTGCCACGAAGCAAGATGGTGGTTCTCAACGCGTCCGCGTCGCGGGAAGAGGTAGCGGCCGTGTTCGCCGACCGCCCGCTTACCCGCTATCCGGTGTACGAAGACACGGTCGACAACATCATCGGTGTCCTTGACGCCAAACGACTGCTGCTGGATGACGACTCCAAAACGTCGTCATGGCAGTCTCGCATCCACCCCGCGGTCATCGTCCCAGAGTTGCTGCCCGTGGAACGCACGCTCGAAACGCTGCGTGCCGAAAACGGACGGATGGCGATACTCGTCGACGAGTTCGGAGGCACCGCCGGCCTTATCACCCAGTACGACATTGTCCGCTTCCTCGCGAACGATCTGCCGGAGACGACGCACATCGGCGATCACAGCGGGGTATTCGGCGATGTTCAGTACCCGAAAACGCTGAGCGGGCTGGTTCCGGTGTCAGAGTTTCGCAATTCGACCGGCCTCGATTTGCCGCAGAACGACGCGGCGACCATTGGCGGGCTCGTCACTCATCTCAAGAAGCGCATCCCGACAGTCGGCGATACGGTGCGCATCGGTGACCTCACGCTCACCGTGGTGGAAATGGACAACTATCGGGTCGCCCGCGTACGGATCGATGAACATCGCCAGGAAGCCGGCCAGCCTGCTGGCATGCGGGAGGGATCGCGTTGAACGACACACTTGACCTCACGCTCCGACTGATCGCCACCGCAATCCTGATCGGCGTCAACGCGCTCTACGTCTTCCATGAATTTGCGTACGTCGCGTTGAAACCGGGGCAAGTTCGACGGCTGGACCTCGATCAGTCTGGATCCGGCCGAATGATCAGCAAGATGGCCCACAGGCTCGACCACTACATCGCGGTGGACCAGCTCGGGATCACCGTGTCCAGTCTGGCCGTCGGCTGGATCGGCCAACCGGTCGTCACCGACATCTTCGCTGCTGCATTTGGGGAGATCGGCTTCTCAGAGGGCATCATGACCGTCATCTCGGCCATACTGGCCTTCTCGTTGCTCACTGGCACCCAAATGCTCCTCGGCGAGCTGGTGCCGAAGTCGTATGCGCTGCGCCACGCGGAACATACGGCACGCCTGACAGCCAGGCCGGTCGAGCTCTCCGCCAGGATTTTCCACCCGTTCGTGGTGGCCATGAACGGCATCGGCCTTGTCCTGGTAAGGATGCTTGGCTTTCAGGGTACGGGCGAGAGCCACTCCCGCGTCCTGCCGGCCGACGAACTGATCACGAGCGTTCAGTCCAGCGCTCGCGCCGGGCTTCTCACGACGGACCTGAAGGCGCTCACTCGCCTCATCAATTTCTCCGATTTGCAGGCCCATGATCTGATGGTGCCTCGCATGAACATCGTGGCCATCAGCGCCGACGCCAGCTTTCGCGAGGTGCTCGACACGGCGCGGCGGCATCAATTCGACCGGTATCCGGTGTATCAGGGTAGCCATGACGACATCGTCGGCATGGTCAACGTCAAGGATCTCCTCGTCTCCCGCTTCGGCAACCCCGATCAGCGCCCAGCCCCCTGGCTTCGCTCTGTTCGCCCGATTCCCACCGTGCCCGAGTCGGCCTCGGTGGAAGCGCTTCTCACCACGCTGCAGACCAGTCAACAACCGATGGCGCTGCTCGTCGACGAGTTCGGGGCTACGGAGGGTATTGTCACGGTCACGGACATCACACAACAACTCATCGACGGTCCCGACGAGATTCATGAGGAGTCACCGGAGAGCATACTCATCGATGGCCACGCCAGTATCTCGATCCTGGAGTCCGAGCTCAGGATCGAGCTGAACAGCGATGGGCAGGAGAGCGACACGATCGCCGGACTCGTCCTCTCCGAG
>JAUIGA010000200.1 GCA_030430125.1 Chloroflexia bacterium
TGGCCTGGGGGACAGCGGTTCAACCATGTGAAAGCGTGGCCAATTGACGCGCAATTCACGCGCCACTCCGACTCACGTGCCGATCTTCCCTGTGTCCGTCACAATCTGTTGAATTCCGGTGCCGGGTGAGGGACTCGAACCCACACAGCCTTGCGGCCACCAGATCCTAAATCTGGCGTGTCTGCCAATTTCACCAACCCGGCGCGCCTGTGGCGACCACGTGACGCAACGGGATCAGTGTACTTCACCGGTCAGATCATGAGATCGCCCCCATTGATGTCGAGCGAGGCGCCGGTGATGTAGGCGGCACGGTCCGATACCAGGAACGCGACCAGCTCCGCCACCTCGTCGGGTCGTCCCAGCCGTGGGATCGGGAAGCTCGCTTCGTAAGCGCGGACTCGCTCGTCATCAATCGTCGCTCGCACCATCTCGGTGTCGATGAGCCCCGGGCAGACAGCATTGACCGTGATCCCGTCGGCCGCGACCTCCTTTGCAAGATGCCGGGTGAAGCCCAGGATGCCGGCCTTGGCCGCAGTGTAGTGGGCCCCGCCGACGGTGCTCACATTCTTGCCGGCCGTCGAGGAGAAGTTGACGATGCGTCCCCAACCCCGCTGCCGCATCGATGGCAACACCGCCTGAGAGCAGAGGAACGTACCCTTCAGGTTGACGTCGACGACCAGATCCCATTCGGCTTCGCTGATCGACGGAACCGGTGTCGGACGCAACACGCCAGCGTTGTTGACGAGGATGTCGATGGATTCAAAGCGTTCTAGCGATTGGTTCACCAGCCGCTGGACATCGTCCTGTACGGCGACGCTTCCGGCAATCGCAATCGCCTCGGCACCACCGGCGGCGAGCTCGCTGGTGGTTCGCTGGGCAGCGCTGGCGTCGATGTCGTTCACCACGATACTCGCGCCGCGAGCCGCCAGGGCCGCCGTGACGGCCCGCCCCATGCCTTGTCCGGCGCCTGTGACGATCGCGGTCTTGCCGCGGAGATCCTCCAGATTGTTCATGATGCCTGCTCGCTTCGCGACGCCGCGCCGGTGCCCGAGTCGATGATCCCGAGCTGGCGTCCGGCCTGCTCGAAGACGGCGATCGCGCGATCCAGGTGCGAGCGGTCATGCGCCGCCGAGAGTTGAACACGGATGCGCGCCTCGCCCCGGGGAACGACCGGGAAGCTGAACCCGACGACCAGAATGCCTTCCCGGTTCACCGCCTCGGCGAGTTCCTGCGTCTTGCGCTCGTCTCCGATCATGATTGGCACGATTGGGTGGATCCCCTCCGCGATCGAGAAACCGAGCGCGGTCATCGAGCTTCGGAAATGGGTGGCGTTCTCCATCAGACGCTCTCGTCGCTCCGGCGACGATTCGATGAGGTCGAGCGCTTTGAGCGACCCGGCGACGATCGGCGGCGCGAGGGTGTTCGAGAAGAGATACGGGCGCGATCGTTGCCGGAGATACTCGACCACTTGCCGTGGGCCGGCGGTGAACCCGCCGGACGCGCCGCCGAGCGCCTTGCCGAGGGTGCTGGTGACAATGTCGACACGATCCTGCACGCCGAAGTGCTCCGGGGTGCCACGCCCGGTTTCGCCGATGAACCCCGTCGCGTGGGAATCGTCGACCACGACCATGGCGTCGTGCCGATCGGCGAGCGCGCATATCTCCGGGAGCGGCGCGAGGTCGCCGTGCATGCTGAAGACCCCATCGGTGACGATAATCCGGAACCTTGCGTCGGCGGTTTCCTCAAGCCGGAGTTCGAGGTCGGCCATATCGGCGTGCTGGTAGACCTTGCGTCGGGCTTTGCACAGCCGGACGCCGTCGATGATGCTCGCATGATTCAACGCATCGCTGATGATGGCGTCTTCCTCGCCGAGCAGCGTTTCGAAGAGGCCGGCGTTCGCATCGAAGCATGAGCTGTAGAGGATGGCATCGTCCGTGCCGAGAAAGGCCGCGATACGCTGCTCCAGCTCCTTGTGGATGTCCTGCGTGCCGCAGATGAATCGCACCGAGGCCATGCCGTACCCGTGGGAGGCGAGCCCGTCTCTCGCCGCCGCCACGATGTCGGGGTGATTGGCGAGCCCGAGGTAGTTGTTGGCGCAGAGGTTGATCATGTCGCCGGTGCCGGTGACGATCTCCGCGCCTTCCGGACTCGTGATCACCGCTTCCCGCTTGTACAGGCCGGTATCCTGAATCGATTCGAGCTGGTCGTCCAGCCATGCGAGCATGTCTCTGCGTGTCACCCTTGTGCTCCTGTCGTGAAAGCCGGCTGGCCGCGCAATGTGCCCGGTGCCAGGCGAGCGGCCACGGTCATGGTCGTGGCGGTGTTCGCGGATCGCAAGGCATATCCGGGGTTGACAGTGTCTTGGGAGGTACTATACTCGCTGTAAGACGTCTTTCAACGAGAGAGATTCCTGCGCCAGGAGTCAGCGCCGTGACCCATCAAGGGAATGAACGCTCCCTTCGACCCTATGTGCCCGAGTCGAGAATCGACGAGGTCGAGTCACGTATCAGGGAGTTTATCGCCGACAACGATCTCCAGCCCGGCGATCGCCTGCCCGGCGAATCCTGGTTCGCGGCCCAGCTTGGCGTGGGGCGTCCGTTGATCCGCGAGGCGATGAAGGGCCTCGAAGCCGTGGGCGCCATCGAGGTCCGGCGTGGGGTGGGCAGGTTCGTCCGCGAGTTCGACCCTGACACCTTCCTCAACCACTACGCCGCGAGGATGCTGGTGGAGCAGTTCACCGAACGGGAACTCGTCGAGACGCGCTGCCTCCTCGAAATTGCGATGGCGCCGGACGCTGTCCTCGCGCTGACCGACGAGGATCTTGTGGAGATCGACGGTCTGTGGGACGAGATTCAGCGTTCCGCGGCGGAGGGGCGTTCGGGAGCCGAAGCCGATATCGCGCTGCACCGCGTCATCATGCGCCGTGCTGACAATCGCCTGATCGTGGCAATGCTCGATGCCGTGCACGCGCTCGTTGTTGGACGTACCAGGAAGGGAGGTCAATCTCCAGAGCAGATCCAGGAGGACCTCGGGCAACACGGGGAAATCGTGCGGGCTGCCAAGGCACGTGACAGCGCGGCCATTCGGGATGCGCTGATCAGGCACTTCGAGACAACGGCCCGCCGGCTTGGGTTTCGTCCACGGTGGCGGTATGTCAGCTCGACTGCCGCGGCACGGTCAGGGTGAGCCCGGAGCTGAGCCCGCAAGGTATTCGTCCGTTCGACACATGCGCCGAATTTGGAGGCCAGGACATGAAGGATCAATCCCTGCGTATCGACACGCTCATCGCGTCTGCAGCAAGTGGCCAGTTGTCCCGCCGGGAGATCGTGAAGCGCGCGACCGCGCTCGGGTTCGGTGCTCCCATGGTTGCGGCGCTGCTCGGGGCGTCGGCACAAGGTGCGTCTGCTCAGTCGGAAATGACCTTGAGCTTCGACGCCGGCGCGACCGGCGGCGGTGGCGGGAAACCTGGCGGTGCGAAGGTCGACTATTCCTTCATCCTCAATGGTGGCAACCAGTTCGAGCTCAACAGGATGGTCGACGCGCGCCTGGTGACCCTTTCGGCGGATTTGCAGGATTACGTCGGCGACCTTGCCGAGTCCTGGGAAATTACCGACACCACCGCGACATTCCGTCTGCATCCGAACGCTATGTGGCACGACGGCACACCGGTCACATCCCGGGACGTGGCGTTTACCCTCAACGTGCTGACCGATCCAGCGGCGACATCTCGGTGGGGCGCGGCCTTCGGGAGCATCGCCGGATACGAGGAAGCGCAGAGCGCGGCATCCCCGACATCGCTCAGCGGCATTTCGACGCCGGACGACCACACCCTGGTGCTGGAGATGACCCAGGTCGATTCTGGCCTGCTGGCGGGGTTCTTCTTCGTGAACATCATGCCGGAGCACCTGCTCGGCGACGTCGATCGGGCAACGATCGCGGAAGCGCCGTTCTGGACTGAAGGTCGTATCGGTGCCGGTCCGTTCAAGTTCGTCCAACTGGTTGAGGACGAGCGCATCGAGCTGGAGGCGTTTGACGATTACCACCTCGGCGCGCCGCAAATCCGGAAGCTGAACCTCCTGTTCTTCTCCAGTTTCGAGACCGCGCTGGCCGCGTTCCAGGAAGGTTCCAGTCTCGCCACCGCGATGACGGCCAACGACGTCGAGCTGGTTGAGGGCACCGAGGGCGCGGAGATCGTCACGACTCCGGCCGGTGTCGCGGCGATCTGGATCAACACCAAGCACACCGCGTTCGAGGACAAGCGGGTGCGTCAGGCTATCGCCTACGCCATCGACAAGGTCACGATCGCCGAAACGCTTTTCCAGGGGTATGCCAACCCGGTTTCCACCGAGATTCCGTACGTGGAATGGGCGCAGCCCGACGACGCAAATCCGTATGACTACGATCCGGACCGCGCGATGGAACTGCTGGCCGAAGCCGGCTGGGAGGGCGGTGAGACCTACGTGCTCTGGTACTACTATCCAGACCAGGTCACGGCGTCGGTGATGGAGGCAATCCAGCAATACCTCGGCGCGGTCGGCATCGACGTCGAGCTGCGCTTCGACGACGGCAGCGGAGCCCGGGCTCAGGAGCAGGACGATGGCACCTGGCACCTCATCTACGGGTCGTTCGGCACGCAGCCAGCGCCGTCGAACCTGACGGCGGTCTGGGGACCGCCGGGCGAGGCTCGATTCTCGTACTCCAGTGACGAGTTCAACGCCGAGATGGAAGCCGCGCTACGAACGAACGATCGGGACGAGCAGGCGACACACTACCAGAACGCGGTGCGAATTCTCAACGAGGACTCACCGTGGGTTTGGTTGTTTGACCGTCAGAACCTGATCGCGGTGAATACCGCCAAGCTCACCACCGGTTCGAGCGCGGCCTGGGGCCCCGGTCACATCATGTATCACAACCACGCGTTCGACTGGACGGTGGAGGAGTAGGAACCGACTGCCGGTCGAGCAGGGGGCACGCCTTCCGCTCGTCCGGCCTCGCACCCAAAGGGTCTGCCAGTTGACTGGGTATCTGCTGCAACGCCTGTTTCATGGTGTCACGGTATTGCTCGGCGTCAGCATCCTGGTGTTCGTCGCCGTGGAGCTGGCGCCGGGTGACGCAGTGGACGCCATCCTGCCGCCGGAATCGTTTGCCAGCGACGAGGCGCGGACGCAGATGCGAGAACGGCTGGGTCTGAACGACCCTGCGCCGCTGCGCTACGTCCACTGGCTGCGACGCACGGTCACCGGCGATCTCGGGTACTCGCTCGCCTCACGCGAGCCGATCACCGAGGTCGTCATGGCGCGGCTTCCGACGACGTTGCAGCTGGTCGGGTTCGCCATGATGCTTTCGGTACTGGTTGGGGTCACCACCGGCGTCATCGCGGCGGTGCGGCAGTATTCATGGATCGACTATCTCTCGACCTTCCTGGCATTCTCATGGTTGTCGATCCCGGCGTTCTTTCTCGGCCTGCTGCTGATCTATGTGTTCGCGGTCAAGCTGCACTGGTTCCCCGCGTTCGGCGCGAGCAGTCCGGCGGCCGACAATCCGTTTCTCGATCGCATGCACCACCTGATTCTGCCGGCGGTGACGCTGGGACTCGAGCTGGCCGCGGCACTGACGAGATACACGCGAGCGAGCATGCTTGATGTCCTGCACACCGACTACCTGCGCACCGCGCGAGCGAAGGGGCTTCAGGAGCGAACGGTGATCACGCGGCATGCACTGAAGAACGCGCTCATCCCCGTGATCACCGTGATTGCATTCCGACTGCCCTACCTCATCGGAGGCGCGGTGATCATCGAAACGGTGTTCCAGTGGCCTGGTCTCGGCACGCTGATGCTCAACGCCGCGACACAGAAGGACTACCCGCTGGTGATGGGGTTGGCGATGATCGTGACGCTGGTCGTGGTGGTGAGCAGCTTCGTCGCGGACGTGGCATACAGTATTGTCGACCCAAGGATTCGCATGCAATGAGCGCGGCAATGGGCCAACATAGTATGTCAGTGGCGGCGGAGGCCGACCTCGAGCCTCGTCGGCGAGCGGGTTTCTGGCGGCGATTCACCCGGCACCGGATGGCTGTAGCCGCGTTGGCGTTTCTGGGCGTGATGTCGGCCGCGGCGATCCTGACCCCGCTCATCTCCCCCTATGACCCGTACGCGATGCAGCTGCCGGAGGCACGGCAGGAACCTTCGCTCGAGCACCCGCTCGGCACCGACAAACTCGGTCGAGATACGTTGACGCGGGTGCTGGTTGGCGGGCGGGTGTCGATTGCCGTTGCGCTCGCCGCGGTTGGCATCAGCACCATCATCGGCACAGTGCTCGGACTTATTGC
>JAUIGA010000201.1 GCA_030430125.1 Chloroflexia bacterium
GATGCGACGGGTCATGCCTGCCCGCAGCAGAACGGTCACCTGCCGATCTCGCTCGACGACAGCGACCCATTGGAGGAGCTGTAGGGCAGCTCGGCGCGGGTGTTGCAGAGCCGGGCGGCCGGGAGATTGTGAAGGAGTTGACAATCCGCCCGGAACCGGATTATGCTGGATTCGGGCAGGGTAGACCTGCTGACGAAGGCGTTGCCGCCACTTCGAGAGACGGGCTCATGGCTCCTCGAACTTCTGTCGACATTGTACTCGTACTTATTTCGCTCCCGATTGGGGGCATTTGGTGTGCGGGGAGACAGTAGCCGGCAGGCAACAAGGAAGACGAATGACTGGCCTCCCCACTCACGGGAGGCTTTTTTGATTGCTCCTGACCAATGGCGCGCAGGATGCAGCCGACAGTCTCCCGGAGACCAGTGGCGGAAGCCGGGAGACTCGCAGGATCGGAGGCGATCGTGGTGATCGCCTACCTCCGGCACCGTGGCAGCGACGGCACGGCTCCGGGAACAGACGCGCAGCACCGCGCGTGGCAGGAGCGGGTCGGCGACCCGGACGCGCGAACAGGAGCATCCACCAATGGTCACTGCACAACGGTCGCCTGGGCAGGCGGCAGGAAAATCGGAGGCGGACCCGGCGGCCGAGCCGGAAATCCTCACAGGTTCGGAAATCACGTGTCGGAGCCTCGAGGCGGCCGGTGCGACGACGGTGTTTGGGTATCCTGGTGGCGCCGTGATCCCGCTGTACGACGCACTTCCCTCGTCGAACCTGCATCATGTCCTGGTGCGGTTCGAGCAGTGGGCAGGCCTCGCCGCTGACGCCTATGCACGTGCAACCGGCGAGGTTGGCGTTTGCATCGCGACATCCGGTCCCGGCGCCACAAACCTGGTGACCGCGCTCGCGAACGCCCAGCTCGACTCGGTGCCGATGGTCGCGATCACCGGTCAGGTGACGCAGGCGCTGATCGGTCGAGACGGGTTTCAGGAGGTCGACATCACCGGCGTGTCCCTGCCGGTGACCAAGCACAACTACCTGGTGCAGCGACCGGAGGATATCGCGCCGACGATCAAGGAGGCGTTCTACCTGGCGAAGTCGGGTCGGCCGGGTCCGGTGCTGGTCGATATTCCCAAGAATGTCTTTGTCGCCAAGACGGCATACATCCCGCCGACCAAGGTCGGCCGGAAGAGCTACCAGCCGACCATCACGCCGAACATCCGGCAGGTTCGACTTGCGGCCGATGAGATCGCCCAGGCGAAGAAGCCGCTGATCATGGCTGGCCACGGCATAATCCTCAGCGGGGCGGAAGCGGAGTTCCAGCAGTTCGCGGAACATACCGGTATCCCGGTGATCTACACCTTGCTGGGACTCGGTGCGATGCCCGAGATGCACCCGCTCTCGCTCGGGATGATGGGCATGCACGGTCATCGGCATGTGAATCGCGCATTGGAAGAGTGCGACCTGCTGGTCAATATCGGAGCACGGTTCGATGACCGTGCCACCGGGAGGCTCAACGGGTTCGCCCCGAATGCGCGCGTGGTTCATGTGGATATCGACCCCGCCGAGATCGGCAAGAACGTCGAGACACACGTGCCGGTGGTTGGCGATGCCCGCGAGGCGCTGAAGATGCTGCTCGCCGAGGTCGGCGAGGGCAACCACGATGCGTGGATGCGCTGGATCGATGGACAGCGCAACCGGGTGCTCGAAGCGGCGCTGGAGGATCGGCCAGAGTGGCCCGAACCATACTCGATCGTCAAGGCGATTGCCGAGGCGACCGACCACGAGGCGATCGTCACCACCGATGTCGGTCAGCACCAGATGTGGGCCGCGCAGCAGTTCGGCGTGCGATATGGCACCCGGTGGATCACGTCGGGCGGGCTTGGCACCATGGGGTACGGTCTGCCATCGGCGATCGGCGCGAAGATGGGGCGGCCCGATCTCGAAGTCTGGACGATCGTCGGCGATGGTGGATTCCAGATGTCCTTCAACGAGCTGGCAACCGCGGTGCAGGAGCAGCTCGACATCAACGTCGCCATCATCAACAACGGGTACCTCGGCATGGTGCGCCAGTGGCAGGATCTGTTTCACAACCACAACTATTCCGAGGTCCGCATCAGCGCCCCCGACTTCGTGCAGCTTGCCGAGTCGTTCGGCGCGACAGGCATCCGGGTGACGTCGGACGACGAGATCCGATCCGCCATCGAACGGGCGCGGTCGATCAAGGGGCCGGTGGTGATCGACTTCGTGGTCGAACCGGAAGCCAACGTCTATCCGATGGTGCCGCCTGGGGGAAGCAACTCCGAGATGGTGCACGATCCGCAGACGCCACAGGATCAGGAGTGACAGCCATGCAACACGCACACACGCTCTCGGTGCTGGTCGAGGATCAGCCAGGGGTGCTCAACCGGGTCGTCTCGCTGATGCGGCGCCGATCGTTCAACATCGACTCGATCACGGTCGGGCATTCGGAGCAGCCCGGCATGTCGCGGATGACCCTGGTGGTTCGCGGCGAGGACAACGAGGTCGAGCAGGCCACCAAGCAGCTGTACAAGCTGCTGGAGGTCGTCAAGGTGACCGACCTGCCGGAAGCCGACGCGATCACCCGAGAGATGGTGATGGTGAAGGTGGCGGCAAAGGGGCAGTCCAGGTCGGAGGTGCTGCAACTGGCGCAGGTCTATGGCGCCCGGGTGCTGGACGCGACGCCGACGACGCTGATGATCGAAGCCACCGGCGACGAACACCAGATCGATTCGTTCCTGACCATGATGCGCGTTTTCGGGATTCGTGAGATGGTACGCAGCGGCAAGATTGCCATGGGGAGGTCATCGGCGGGGACGCGTTCCAGGGCCGATGTATCGACCAATGGCGTATACGCCGCGGCGGATTAGGACATGGAAGAGATCGGGAGGCTCCACCAGCCTCCCGATTCCATGAGCAACGCAGGTGGACACCCTCGTGACGGTCACGGGGCAACCCCAGGACGGGCAGGAACGCCCAGGAGGATTTCAATGCCAGCGACGATCTACTACGAGTCCGATGCGACCCTTGCACCGCTTCAGGACAAGACGATCGCGGTCATCGGGTACGGTTCGCAGGGACGCGCGCACGCGCTCAACCTCCGTGATTCCGGGCTCAGCGTCGTTGTCGGCCTCTATGAGGGCAGCAAGAGCCGGGCGAAGGCCGAGGCTGACGGCGTGCGCGTTGCGTCGGTCGCGGATGCGGCGAAGGACGCCGACGTCATCATGATGCTGGTGCCGGACCAGACCCAGAAGCGGGTGTACGAGGAGTCGGTCAAGCCGAACCTCACGCCGGGCAAGACCCTCATGTTCGCGCACGGCTTCAACATCCATTTTGGCCAGATCGAGCCGGAAGCGGGCATCGACGTGACGATGATCGCGCCGAAGGCCCCTGGCCAGCGCGTTCGGGAGCTGTTCGAGGAGGGAATGGGTGTGCCGGCGCTCGTCGCGGTGCATCAGGATGCCAGCGGTCACGCGAAGGAACAGGCCCTGGCCTACGCGCGGGGACTCGGCTCGCTCAGCGCCGGCGTGCTGGAGACAACCTTCGAAGAGGAGACGGAAACCGACCTCTTCGGCGAGCAGGCCGTCCTCTGTGGCGGTGTGGCCGCGTTGATCCAGACCGGGTTCGAGACGCTGACCGAGGCCGGCTACCAGCCGGAGAGCGCGTACTTCGAGGTGCTCCACGAGCTGAAGCTGATCGTTGACCTCATCTACGAGGGCGGTCTCACCCACATGCGCGAGGTCGTTTCCGACACCGCCGAGTATGGCGACTACTACGCTGGCCCGCAGATCATCACCGGCGAGACCAAGGCGGCCATGAAGAGCCTGCTTGGCAAGATCCAGGATGGAACCTTCGCGCGGGAATGGATCGCCGAGAACGAGGCTGGCCGCGAGCGGTTCCTGACCATGCGCCAGGAGCACACCGATCACGATGTCGAGCGCGTCGGCAGCCAGCTCCGCGCGATGATGCCGTGGTTGAAGAGCGGCAGGATGGCGCGGGAAGACGCACAGGCAGCGATGGGTAGCAAATCATAGGTCGGACGACCGGCTGAATCCCTGAGAACGTACAGGTGAGCGATGTGGCCCGGCGCTTCGTGATGGACCGGTGCGCCGGGACAGGCATCCATGAGGAGGTCTGTCCCGGGAGCGCTCCGGTTCCGTATCGCGGGGACCGAGGGCTACCGGAACCGTGCCTACAATGGGGCGTCACCGGTTCAGCCGTGGTCCATCAACCGAGGACCGGTCTGGCGGCCGGAGGAAGGCAACAGTCATGAGCGATCGAGAGAGCAACGTAGGCATCGACCAGAATCGTGTGATTGTTTTCGACACGACGCTTCGCGACGGCGAGCAGTCGCCGGGTGCGACGCTTACCACCGACGAGAAGCTGCAGGTCGCGGATGCCCTCGTTGCGCTCAAGGTCGACGTGATCGAAGCCGGATTCCCGGCCGCCTCTCCTGGGGACTTCGAGGCCGTGCGGGAGATCGCCCGGCGTTCGAAGGGTGTCACCGTCGCCGGTCTGGCGAGGGCGAACGGCAAGGATATCGAGCGCGCCGCGATGGCGGTTCGCGACGCGGAGCATCCCCGCATTCATACCTTCATTGCGACCTCGGACATCCACCTCAATCACAAGCTGCACATGACCCGCGACGAGGTGCTGGATCGCGTTCGCACCTCCGTTGCCCTGGCCAGGTCGTTCGTCAGCGATGTCGAGTTCTCGTGCGAGGATGCCACACGCTCCGACTGGGACTACCTGGTCCAGGTGTTTCAGGCGGCCATCGAGGCCGGCGCCACGACGATCAATGTGCCGGATACCGTGGGGTACACCACACCGACCGAGTATGTTGCGTTGATGGAGCACCTCAAGACCAACGTCGAGCGCATCGACGAGGCGGTCATCTCCGTGCACTGCCACAACGACCTGGGCATGGCAACCGCCAACACGCTGGCCGCGGTCGGCGCCGGCGCGCGGCAGGTTGAGGTGACGATCAACGGTATCGGCGAGCGAGCCGGCAACACGGCGCTCGAAGAGGTCGTGATGGCGCTCCAGACGCGCGGCGAGCGGTTCGGCGGCGGATACACCGAGGTCGAAACGACCCGCCTGGTTCCGGTCAGCCGCCTGGTGTCCGGTCTGACGGGGTTGCAGGTACAGGTCAACAAGGCCATCGTCGGCGCCAACGCGTTTGCCCACGAGGCGGGTATCCACCAGGACGGCATGCTGAAGGAGCGGACCACCTACGAGATCATGAATCCCCAGGATGTCGGCTGGGAGGGCACGCGGCTGGTGCTCGGGAAGCACTCCGGTCGCGCCGGGTTCCGCAATGCGCTCAAGGAGCTCGGCCTGGTGCTCGACGAGAGTCGCGTCCAGGACGTCTACGAGCGATTCCTGGAGCTGGCCGACCGAAAGAAGCATGTCACCGGCGCGGATATCGCGGCGCTCGTCGCTGATGAGGTGGCGGGCGAGGATGGCAGCTACGAGCTGGTGCGCTGGAACGCCGCGATCGGCACCGGCGGTGCCGCGACGGCGTCGGTGGTCGTCCGCAAGGATGGCGGCGAGCGGTCGGGCGACGGTGACGGAAACGGTCCGGTCGACGCGCTCTTCGCCGCGATCGACGCAGCGGTTGGGCTTGAAAACGAGCTCGAATACTACCACGTTGAAGCCGTCACACCGGGCGAGGACGCCCAAGGCCAGGTCCACGTTCGTGTTCGTGCCGGCGGGCAGCTGTACACCGGGCATGGGCTGGCAACGGATATCGTCGAGGCCAGCGCAAAGGCCTATCTCGCGGCGCTGAGTCATCTCGAGCAGGAGCGTCCAGACACCGTCCTGATGGGGTCGTCGACCTCGCGCTGGAGCTAGCGATGGCATCCGAAGCAAGTCCCGTCGCATCGTCACGCCGTGACGCGATCTGGCAGCAGGACGGCGCTGTCGCCAACTACCTTGGCAGATCCCGGCAGGCGATACCGCTGGCCAACGAACAGGTCGACGCGATGTTGCGCGTTGTGGCGGCATATGGGTGCGAAACGCGCCGCGTGCTCGACGTAGGGGCTGGCGACGGCGCGCTGGCGGAGGCGGTGGTGCGTCGATTCCACGTGGATCGCGTCACCTTGGTGGACTTCTCGCCTCCGATGCTTGAGCGGGCGCGCGAGCGCTTCGACGGCGCCCCAATGACGGTCGATGTTATCAATGCGGATCTGCGAGATCCGGCGTGGGTGCATGAGCTTCCCACGGAGATTGCTGCGTTCGACCTGATCGTCTCCCGTTATGCCATTCACCACCTGCCGCATGC
>JAUIGA010000202.1 GCA_030430125.1 Chloroflexia bacterium
GTCGCGCGGCGCATGACCTGTCTCGCTAGTCGCCGCCGTTGGCCGGGAACCCGGCCTCCTGCCAGCGACGGTAGTACCAGAGATTGAGTGCCCGCACCACCGCCTCCGCGTCACGCGGGGCCATGTTCGCCATCAGGTGGAACGCCGCCGGGTCGAGCTGGCGCGCAGCCCGGATAGTACGGACGCCGTGTCGATGGAGGATGTGGATGACGCGATCCGGCAGATCCAGATCGGTCACTGGCGGATGGAGCCGGCGATAGATCGCGTGGACCAGTTCCTCGCCGATGCACCAGACCATGATCGGGGCGCTGAAGATAAGCACCGCCATCGCCAGCCAGCCGATGGACAGCATGACAGTCTCGCCTGCCGCTTCGGAGAACCGAAACGGCAGGTAGATCACCGCCACACTTCCAATGACCGCGACAAACGACCGCCGGATCGGGTTGACGGTGAACGGATCGTGAATCTGGTGGCGTTGCATCGCCACGCGGCCGCGGAATTCACTCGCGCGGGCACTGGCGCTGCCGGGTGGGCGAGTCGAGCGCATACTGGCATTGTAGCGACCGTTGGGCCGTTGCGATAGGGCCGGGCTACCCTTGACCCATCCCTTCGAGATAGTTCAGTCGCAGTGCCCGGCTGATGGCAACAGGTGTGCCGGTGTCGATCGTTTCACGGAGATCAGCGCGTCGTATCCGGCGGTTGGCACGATTGGCGTCTCCATGTCGGATGCCGTCGTGAACCCTGCACCGGCCCACCGAGTAACGAGTGGGGAACTCAACCATCCTCGTAGCGGTTCGCCGCAGGTTCTGAGATCGAGCAATACGGCCGAAGCATCCTTGTCCGTCATGAGGCTGTAATCGAGACTGTCTGTCGGCGGCGGATCGATCTCGACCGCTTTCAGTTTCGGTGAACGCGTCTCGGTGCCGGTGTATGCCAGAAACCGCCCGTATCCAATGGTGAATCCGATCGGCAGGTACCCAGCCTGGTACCGGGCCGACAGATTCCGCCCCATCGTTGCGATGCTGTTGTCGTCGAGCATAAGGCTGTCGCGGGTAATGTGGCCATTATGTGCCCAGATGACCGTCTTGGCAGTTTTCCCCGCGTCGTCAAGATGCCGCTCGACATTCATGGCCATTGCGCGATCCCTGATCGCATAGTGGCTGGTAGGAGTCGGGGCAGTCCGCCTCGAATTGATCTGCTCAAGAACGATCGCACATTGCATTGCCTGCCACCGGTCGGTGCTCGTTGCGTGTATCGCCTGCTCGTGTCTGCGATCGGCAAGCCAGGTCTTGATATCCGCGATCTGCTTCTCCACCCGGTCTGCATCTCCGTTGTCGGGAGGTGACCACGGATTCATCGCGCGGATCGCGTCGAAAGAACCACTCTTGCATAGCTCGGCAGGCGCGCTCAGCCTCTCCAGCCTGGTACTCAACACGTGCGTGGTGGAATCGGCTCGGCCGGCGTCGAACCCGAAGAGTTGGACTCGCTTCGTCCGTGGCAAACCGGCATTGTGATCTCGCAACCAGGTAATGAATCCCAGCATCTCGTCGGTTTGCCACATCCAGTATCCTTGTCCGGCCAGTGCCGCTTCAGGAGAGCCGACACCGTCGACGACGAAATCATTGATTGCGAGGCATCCGGACCAATCTGCTTCGATCCCGACGAGCCTGAATCCCAGGTTCTGTACGAGATGGCTGGTGATGCGACGTCTGAGTTGAACGACCTCACGTGTGCCGTGGGTGGGCTCCCCCAGACCGACGACGCGTGCATCACCGACGATCGCTGCAATCGCTTGCATGTCGTCGGGAGGGGCATCCGGATTCTCGATCCGGAGTTCGCTCGCCTGATCGCGAATGAGTCTTGCAAGGTCTGTTTCGCGTTTCATCGATCGCTCCGCAACGTGCATAGTTGGATCAGATACGCGCGGCTGTATTCAACTTTCGAGCGCAAGGTGACCGACGGCTACAGTTCGGAACCTGCGGCGCGAATCAAACTCGACCCAGACCGACGCTACGATGGTCCTGCCGGCAGGGGCGCCGCCGGAGTTGTGACGAACGCGGTCAACAGCGCCAGCGTCGCGTCGAGGTCACGCACATCTCCCATCTCGAACGCTGAGTGCGTGTACCGGGTCGGGATGCCAAGCAGCGTGGTGGGGATTCCGGCCCACATCAGGGCGACGCCATCGGACGCGAACCCGGAATACACCGCGTCCTGCACCGGGATCGCCGCTACCTCCGCGACCGCCCGCAGGCGATCGATCAAACGGCGGTCGTAGTGGACCATCGAATCCTTGTAGACCAGCGCCGGACCGCCTCCGAGCCGGTTCGGCAACTCACCGAGGTCGGTGCCGGGATAGTCGGCGAGCGGTCCATTGTCGATCGCGATGGCGAGATCATATCGTTCCGGACCGCCGAGCGCCTGGGCACCGACGAGTCCGATCTCCTCCTGGACCGTCGCCGCCAGGGTCAGCGTGCAGGCCAGGTCGTCCTTCGCGACGCCGGCGATGAGGTGTGTCATCAGCGCCAGCGAAATCCGGTTGTCGATCGCCTTCCCGACATAGCGGGTGCCGAGTCGCTGCTGGGGAGGATTCCAGATCACACCTGCGCCGACATGGACGCCGAGGGCCACGGCACCTTCCCGCGATTCGGCGCCAATGTCCACGCAAACCGAGCCGGCGGTGACGACCGGCTCGGACGGGTTGTCGCGGGTGCTCAGAATATGTCCGGTCGGTGAGACGAAGATACCGGAAACGGGTGCGCCGGTGCGAGGAAGCACCAGGGCGCGCTGACCGACCGGATATCGAGCGTGAAACTGGCGACGACTGCCCTGCCCGTCGGCGAGCCAGATGAACCCGCGGTCATCGATGCTGCGGACGATGAAGCTGATCTCATCGGCATGACCCTGGAGGAGCAGGCGCGGACCGGTCCCACCCACGTGGGCGAGGACGTTGCCGATCGGCGATACCTCGATCTCTGCGCCAAGCGTGGCCCAGCGCTCGCGGCACCAGGCGAGCACCGGTTCTTCCTGCCCGGTGGGTGCGGGGAGGTCCATCAGCTCCAGCAGCGTGTCAAGGCAGGTCTCGGGTTCGACAGTCACAGATATACCTTCTTCCGGTCGGTCAGGGTCGATCCACCTGCCGATAGTGCTCAACCATCGGGAACGGATCGTAGAAGTGGTGGAGCAGCCGGCGCCACTCAAGATACTCCGGAGAGCCACGGAACCCCTCAGTGTGATCTTCGAGCCGCTCCCACGAGACGAGCAGCAGGTAGCGGTGGTCGTCCTCGATGCAGCGCTGGAGCTGGTGCCAGCGATAGCCGGGCATCGACGCGATGATGCGCTGTGCATCGGCGAAGGCCGCCTCGAACGCCTGGGTTTCGCCCGGTCTCACGTCCAGGCGCGCAACCTCCAGCACGGCGTGATCGGGGAAGGTGGGTTCAGTCATCGTCATTGTGTTCGGGCTTCCACCGCGTCGGCGAATTCGGCCATGGAGACGAAGCGCCAATCGGGTTCCGGTGCATCGTTCGGGATGGGGGTCGCGCCGCCGCCCGCCTTGCCGGCGCGGCGGTCGATCCAGACCGTCGCGAGACCGGCCGCCTTCGCCGGGACGTGATCATGGAAGAGACTCTGGGCGACATGGAGCAGGCGTTGCTTAGGGATGCCCATCTCGTCGATCGTCGCCAGCAGCGCCTCGAAGTTGCGCGGGTTCGGTTTATACGAGCCGATATCCTCGGCGGTCAGCATCGCGTCGAACTCGACACCCAGCCTGCGGTTGCTGCCCGCGAAAGAATGGCGGTCGACGTTGGAGAGGATGATGAGCCGGTAGCGCTGCTTCAGCCGTTGCAGTGCTTCGGACGAGTCCGGAAACGCTGGCCAGCCAGGGACGGACCCGCCGATCGCCGCCGCGAGCGTATCGGGAACCTCGATGCCGTACGCGTCCCCGGTCGCGATCATGCTCCGGGCGATGATCTCCGGATACAGCATCCCCGGGTGCTCCCGTTCGGTCTGAGCCTCGACATCGCCATACGTTTCCAGCAGCGTACTGGTATCGGGAGCCGTCGGCGACAGCGATGCGACTTCCATCAGGCCGCGGGACAACCCCGCCTCCCAGTCGATCAGGGTCCCGTAACAATCGAATGACAAGGCGTCGAAATCGTTCAAGTTCAACGTGTCTTCCATGGACTACTCCCACTCGAACCTGGCGGGGGGTTCGAGGTGATGTCGGATTTCAGTTTGGTCTTGCACAGGCCGGACCACCTGAAACCGATCTCGTCGCTCGCGCTCGAGGGCAGCGGTGATGCGATCACGTGTGTGCTCTGTGACCATTCGGATCGGAAGTTCCTCTTGCGGGATCCTGCATGATACCGGCGCGTAGGCTCGGGCTGAGATGCCCGAGTTTCTTTCGGGAGATGTTCATGACGAACCTGCGCACCTGGGCGCAGGTCTGCTCCTACTCGATGGTGGCGGGCGGCTTGGAGGTGATGTCGTAGACGACCCGATTGATGCCGTCGACCTCGTTGACGATCCGGTTGCTGATGCGCCCAGGCGTGTCGTGGCGCAGGGATTCTCATCCCGGCAATTCGAACCGATAGCGAGACTTGCGTTCTCGCTCCATGGCAGCCGCGATGCGCTCGGGCGTGCGCACGGGAACAACGTAGATCGGCAGCCCTTCGCTGACCTGGATGTCGATCATGCGGTCGATGAAGACCTCGGTCACATCGTCAGTGTCATCGACATCGACGATGGCACGCATGTAGACACCGTCTGGGTCCGATGCCTCCCCCACCTCAAAGATCGCCGAAGTGAAGTGTGAGCGTATGAGATCCTGCAACTCGCCAATGGCTGCTTGCACACGTGGGTCCGTGAGCTGATCCTCAAATCTGACTGTCATGTTGTATCGCCCTCCATCTGATGGATTGCGTTGACGAACTCCCTGGCCCGCCGAATGGCTCGAGCCGCCTGAATTTCGCTGATCGGCTCGGTTTCGTAGTCTGCCTTTTGCCGCAACACCATGTTCTCACCGAGGTTCCGACGAAGCGCTGATGCGTACCGTCGTCGGCGATTGATGAGTTGCCCAATGAACTGGGCCTGAATGTTCTCGTGGCGCCAGTGTCCCCTGGATGAACGCGCCTGGATTCCAGCGGCGAGCAGAGCGGCGATGGCGGCCTGGAAGCAGGCGTAGTAGCAGCGGTTCGCGCAATTGTTGTACCGGCGGTTTGCCAGCTCGCTCTCTGCCCCTTCCAGGCTCTCGATTGCCTTCGCGAGATAGGTTTCGATCTCCAGCCTGGTCGCCATGGATTCGATTGTACTCCCGCTATGGACAGGTTGCGTTCAGTGAAATGATGATCAATGCCGCCAGGAACCAGGCAACTGAAAACTATTCCCACTCGATGGTGGCGGGCGGCTTGGAGGTGATGTCGTAGACGACCCGGTTGATGCCGTCGACTTCGTTGACGATGCGGTTGCTGATGCGTCCCAGCACATCGTAGGGCAGCTTCGCCCAGTCCGCCGTCATCGCGTCCGCGCTGGCGACTGCCCGCACCGCCACGACTCGTGCGTAGGTGCGATAGTCGCCCATCACGCCGGTCGACTGTACCGGCAGCAGCACCGCGAAGTACTGCCAGACCTCGCGGTTCATCCCGGCACCGGCGATCTCCTCGCGCACGATCGCATCCGCGCGGCGCAGCAGCTCCAGGTCGGGCTTCGTGATCTCGCCCATGATCCGCACGGCCAGTCCCGGTCCCGGGAACGGCTGCCGCTCGACGATCTCATCCGGCAACCCCAGCGCGCGGCCGACGTTGCGGACCTCATCCTTGAACAGGAATTTCAAAGGCTCGATCAGCTCGAACTGCATGTCCTCGGGCAACCCGCCGACATTGTGGTGTGTCTTGATCTTGACCGCCGCCTTGGTGTCCTTGGTGGTGCTCTCGATCACGTCGGGGTAGAGCGTCCCCTGCGCGAGGAAGCGGAACGGACCCGCCTTCTCGGCCTCGGCCTCGAAGACGCGAATGAACGTCTCGCCGATGGCCTTGCGCTTCTGCTCGGGGTCGGAAACGCCATTGAGCTTGCCCAGGAACTGGCCGGTGGCGTCGGCGTAGACAAGGTGCATGCCGAAGGCGCGCTCGAACACGTCCCGCACGGTTTCGGCTTCGTTGAGTCGCAGCAGCCCGTTGTTGACGAAGACCGGGGTCAGCTGGTCGCCGATCGCCTTGTGCAGCAGCGCCGCCGCCACCGACGAGTCGACCCCGCCGCTGAGCGCGAGAAGCA
>JAUIGA010000203.1 GCA_030430125.1 Chloroflexia bacterium
GCGACACGCGCTCACCCTGGGGCCCTCGTCACGTCGGCCGGATCGACAACCTATGGCACGGCAGGCCCGCCGTGGGGCCTGTGGAAAGGAGGACGCATCGACGCGCCTGTCTCGGCCCGATTCGGCTGGTCCCGCGACGATGTTCGTCGCGCTCCGGCCCGTGCTCGCGCTTGTACTGGAGGTCACCATGTTCCGGATCATCTGCTCGCTGGCTCTCCTCTCTGTCGTCTCGCTCCTCGCGCCGGCCGCCGCATCGCAAGGGACTCCACCGGCGTCGCCGGTCGAAACCACTCCGGGCGAGTTCGCCCCGGTGCCAGAGAACGCGCTCGGCCCGTCCATCCCGGACGCCGGCTACCTTGTCGAGGAGATTTCGGGTGGGCTCTACTGGGTCACCGACGGACTCTATCAGGTCATCTTCCTGACGACCGGCGAGGGCGTGATCCTGGTCGACGCGCCGCCGTCCATGGGGCCCAATCTCGCCCAGGCGATCGCCGACGTGACGGACGAGCCCGTCACCCACCTCGTCTACAGCCACCACCACGCCGACCACATCGGCGGTGCCGCGCAGTTCGAGGGCGCCACGATCGTCGCGCATGAGGACACCGCCGCGCTGCTGGAGCGCAGCGCCGACCCCAACCGTCCGCTGCCGACGGTGACCTTCGCGGACAGCTATACACTGACCGTCGGTAGCCAGACGCTGCAGCTCGACTCGCACGGCAACAACCACGAGCCCGGGAACATCTTCATCTTCGCCCCCGAGCAGCAGGTGCTGATGGTGGTCGACATCGTGTTCCCGGGGTGGGTCCCGTTCGCCGACCTCGCCCTCGCCGAGGATGTGCCCGGCTTCGTCGCCGCGCACGACACGATGCTGGACTACGACTTCACGACGTTCGTCGGCGGACACCTGACGCGTCTCGGCACGCGGGAGGATGTCGAGACGGCGCGGGAGTTCGTGCTCGATGTCCAGGCCAACGCCGCGGAGGCGCTGCAGACGGTCGACTTCGGCGCGATCGCCACGGAGGTCGGTTTCGAGAACCCGTGGGCGCTGTTCGACGCCTATCTGGGCGCCGTCGCCCAGGCGTGCGCCGACGCGACGATCCCTGCCTGGCAGGACCGTCTCGGTGGCGCCGATGTCTTCACCTACGGCCACTGCTGGGTGATGATGGAAAGCCTCCGCATCGACTGAGCCTTCGGCCGTGACGCACGAAGCCCGGTCGAAGTATCGACCGGGCTCCATTGTTGATCCCACGCAGGTGGCGATTTTCGTGACAACCACGCGCTGGTATCGATGCGCCGGCGGAACCCCTCCCGGATGGTAAACGTACGGTGCGGGGCGTTGAGGCCCCGCCCGACTCGACTCTCCACGCCCACGGGTTCGGATGGTCCTCAGGTGGCTCGTTTGGTGGGAGTGTGCAAACTTCGAAGGTGCCGGTGGCCCGGGTACCAGTTGTAGTGCGGGAAGGCGTTCAGACCGCCGTTTCCTGTGCTTCCGGTTCGACCATCTCGTCTGCGCCGTCCCTGGGCTGGTGCGCGGCGGCCCGGGTGCTGTCGGAGGTTGGATCGACATTGACGAGCGGCGAGACGTATGCCCGCCCGGCCCGCCTGGCATCGAAGTCGGCGCGAGCGGCGGTTCGCAGCTCCTCATCGGTCATGAGATCCTGCGCGAGGCGGGTCAGGATCGTTGCCGCCCCAATGGCTGCCTTCGTGCCGATCGACATGCCACCGCAGGCGGTGACGGGCCAGGTGTGCAGTCCGATCCCCAGCGGGAACGATGGGTACAGGAATGCGACCGTCGGCGCGTTCCAGCTCACGTCGCCGACGTCGGTGGAGCCGCCTACCGCGCGATCCGGGATCATCGGCAGTGGCTGGGGGACCAGGCCCAGCTCCGGGACGCCAAAGTTGCGCTGGCATTCCCGGGCGAACGCCTGCTACTCGTCCGACCACGCCGGCACGCCGACCGCGTGCAGGTGCGCGAAGAGCCGATCCACCAGCGGGGTGTTCGGCAACAGGTCGTACAGGCCGAACGCCACGGTGAATTCGGCGCGCGTCTGGGTGCCCATCGCCGCGCCATCGGCAAGCTCCCGCGCTCACTGCGTGGTTGCTTCGACCCCGTCTCGGGTCTCATCGCGAATGAATATCCTGAGCCGTGCGTAATCCGGCACGACGTTCGGCGTCTCACCGCCGGACTCCACGACGTAGTGGATGCGTACGGTCGGCTTGACGTGCTCCCGCATCAGGTTGAGTCCGTGGCAGAACAGCTCCAGGGCATCGAGGGCGCTGCGACCGTTCCACGGATCGGTGCCGGCATGGGCCGTCCTGCCGTGGAACTCCACGCTGACGTTGTTGACGGCCGCCGTGCGGGCCAAACCGGTCGCCGCGACCGGCGCGGAGTGCCAGGCGAGGCAGGCGTCGAGATCGTCGAACAACCCATCCCGCGCCATGTACACCTTGGCGCCCGTCGTCTCCTCGGCGGCGCAGCCGTAGACGCGGACGAGACCGGGCGTGTCTTCCTGCTCCATGACTGCCTTGAGCGCGATCGCCGCGCCGGTGCATCCCGCGCCGAGGAGGTTGTGACCGCAGCCGTGGCCGCTGGTCTTGCCATTGGGGGCGGCCTCCAGGCGTGCGATGGCCGCGTTGCCGAGCCCGGGCAGCGCGTCGTATTCCGGCAGGAATCCGATGCGGGGGCCGTCGTTGCCCTGTTCCCACTCGGCGATGAACGCCGTCTCCTGACCGCTGGTGCCGCGGCTGGTGATCGTGAAGCCGGCGGCTTCCAGCTCCCAGAGGTGGACCTGGGCAGATGCGGTCTCTTCGAGCGAGAGCTCGGCGTGCTCCCAAACTTCGGCGCTGATGCGCTCGATCGCCGGGGTGGCCGCGGCGATTGCTGCATCGACGCCCTGGTATTCGTCATCGGTCATTCGGGGTTCTTCTTGCCATAGGTGGCCGAAGGTGAGCGCTGCGGCTTCCGCGCGGTGTAAACCGGGGTTGCGGCGCGCTGGGGCTCGTGTTGCCGGAGACGTAGGCGTCGTACTTGCAGGGGAGGGCATTTCCCGCAGCGCGCAATTGTCGCCGAGGTTGCGGGACGCCATTGGATGCGCATGGAGCTGACACGGTCACCGGTTTTTTGAGCGCATCCATGGCGTCCCCTACACGCCCTGTGGGCGCAATTCCCACGCTTCGGGCGGGGCGACATGTTGTCAGTCCGCCGCGGCGGTCGCCGAGGTGTCGGCGGCCGGGCGCCAGGTGTGGTTGGGCGCGATCCGCTCGGCGAGGACTTCGGCGATGTGCTTCGGACGGCGGTGCGTGAAGTGCTCGATCTGCTGACGGCAGCTCACCCCCGCCACGCTGAGGGTCACGTCGGTCGGGGTCTCACGGATCGCCGGGAACAGCCGCTCCTCGCCGACCTTGCGCGACACGTCGTAGTGCTCCTCCTCATACCCGAACGAACCCGCCATGCCGCAGCAGCCCGCGCCGCTCTCCGTCGGGCGGCAGCCGGCGGCCGTCAGCATCGCCATCGACGGCCCCACGCCGATCAGCGCCTTCTGATGGCAGTGGCCGTGGAAGAAGACCTCCGGGCCGGTGTTTGTCTTCCATTCGATGCCGAGGTTGCCCGATGCCTGCAATTTCGCCAGGAACTCGTCGACCATGAACGCCTGCGACGCCACCGCATCCATGTTTTCGTCGCCGGGCAGCAGGTCGCGGTACTCGTCCCGCAGCGTCAGGATGCAGCTCGGCTCGGTGCCGAGGATGGGGATGCCCTGCTTCGCGTAGGGCGCCAGCACCTGCACGTTGCGCCGCGCCGACTTGCGGGCAGCATCCACCAGCCCCTTGGAGAGGGCAGGGCGGCCGCAGCAGGCGCGGCGCTCCTCGACGACGACCTCGAACCCGGCCGCCTCCAGCAGCTGCACGGCGGCCATGCCGACGTCGGGGTAGTTGTAGGTCGCCCAGGTGTCGTGGAAGTACACGACCTTGCCGCGTGTCTCGCGTCGCGCCGGCGCCTGCTTCTGGTGCGATTTCCATCGCCGCGTGAAGGTCCGGCTCTCGAATGGCGAGAGCTTGCGATTCGGGTGGACGCCCATCAGCGACATCAGCGGCTTCGCCAGCCCGGTCTGCGTCACCAGGTTGGCCAAAGGCGCGACCGGCGCGGCGAGACGGGAGAGCGTGTGGATGTGCCCCATCATGCGCGTGCGCAGCGGGGTGCCGTTCTGCTCGTAGTAGTGGGCGAGGAACTCGATCTTGATCTTCGCCATGTCTACGCTGGAGGGGCACTCTGTCTTGCACGCCTTGCAGCTGAGGCAGAGGTCCATGACGTCGTAGGTCGCCTTGCTGGCGAAGTCCTTCGGGTCGAGGACATTGCCGGCGAGGGCGTTGCGCAGGGCGTTGGCGCGGCCGCGGGTGGTGTCGTTTTCGTCCCGCGTGGCCATGTAGCTCGGGCACATGGTGCCGGCCTTGAGCTTGCGGCAGACGGCGGCGCCGTTGCACATCTCGACCGCGCCGAGGAAGCCGCCCTCGCGCGAGAAGTCGATGTGGGTGCGGATCTCGACCGGGTTGTACTTCGGGCCGTAGCGGAGGTTCTCCGTCATCGGCGGCGCATCGACGATCTTGCCGGGGTTCATCAGCCCGCTCGGGTCGAAGATCGTCTTCAGCTCGCGCATCGCGCCGTAGAGCTCGCTGCCGAAGATGACCTCGTTGAGCTCGGAGCGCTGCAGGCCGTCGCCATGCTCGCCGCTCATCACGCCGCCGAAGCGATGCGCCATCTCGGCGGCGGCATCGGCCATCTCCTTCATCGCCGTGACACCTTCGATCGTCTTCAGGTTGATCAGCGGGCGAATATGCAGGCAGCCGGCGGAGGCGTGCGCGTAGTACGCGGCGGTGGTGCCGTAGTTCGCGACCATCTCCTCGACGGTGCGCACGAATTCCGGCAGGTGCTCGACCGGCACCGAGACATCCTCGATCACCGGAATCGGCTTCGCGTCCCCCTTGACGCTCATCAGCAGGCCCAGGCCGGCCTTGCGCACCGACCAGACCTTCGCCTGCTGGGTGGGGTCGAGCAGGATCTGCGGATCGCTCATCAGGCCGACGCCGCGTGCCCGCAGGTGGTCGACCAGGTGTCGGGTCTTGCGCTGCAGCTCGGCATCGTCCGTGCCGTAGTACTCGACGGCGAGCACCGCCGCCGGGTTGCCCTGGATGAAGGCGATCTGGCTGGCGTAGCCGGGCTGCTCGCGGGTGAGCTCGATCAGCATGCGATCCATCAGCTCGATCGCCGAGGGGTCGGTCTCGAGGATGATCTTCGTCGCCTCCATCGACTCCACGAGATCGGCGAACTGGAGCAGCACGAGCCCGGTCTTCGCCGGGAGATCGACGAGGTTGAGGGTGACGCCGAGCAGGGTCGCCAGCGTGCCTTCGGAGGAGGCAAGGACGCGCGCAGGGGTGAACCGATCGTCGGGGGCGAGGAACTCGTTGAGCGAATAGCCGGTGGCGCGACGCCAGTGGGGCGGGAAATCCCGCGCGATGATGTCGTGGTGGCGCTCGCGATAGGCGATCAGGTCGCGCAGGAGGCGACCGGTGGGGTCCTCGGTGGCGGCGCGCTCCTCGGTCTCGGCGAAGGTGGCGGCGGAGAGGTCGACGGTGCCGCTGCCGGCGAGCTGGATCCGGGCGCCGCGGACGTGATCGGCGGTCATGCCGTAGAGGATCGAGTGCGCGCCGGAGGAGTTGTTGCCGACAACGCCGCCGACGGTGGCGCGGTTGGAGGAGGATGGGTCCGGGCCGAACATGAGGCCATTGGCGCGCACCTGGCGGTTGAGCATGTCCAGGTTGATGCCCGGCTCGACGGTGACGGTCTTCTCCTCGGGGGTGAAGGCGGTGATGCGGTTGAGGTATTTGCTGGTGTCGATCACCAGCGCCGCGCCGACGGTCTGGCCGGCGAGCGAGGAGCCGCCGCCGCGGGGCAGGATTGGCACGCCGTGACTGGCGGCGAGCTCGACCGCGCCGATGAGGTCGTCGGTGGTTTTGGGCATCACGACACCGATCGGCTCGATCTGGTAGTTCGAGGCGTCGGTGGAGTAGAGCATGCGGCTGACACGGTCGAACTTCACGTCGCCGTGCAGGCGGGCTGAGAGTTCTGCCTCCAGCACGCGGGCGGTGTCGGCCTCGGCCTTGGTGTCGAGGTTGGGCGGACGACTGGCGATGGGCGCCTGGGAGCCGGGAACGCCGGGGGGCTCGGTGGCGGGGGTGCTGGTCTGGGGGTTGGACGCCATGGGCGCGTC
>JAUIGA010000204.1 GCA_030430125.1 Chloroflexia bacterium
TGCATCTGTGACGGGAAATGCGTGCCAAAACAGAGGAGCCGTCCCCGTGCGCACGGGGACGGCTCCTCTGTTCCTGATGTGGGCACTGTGTGCTAGTCGGCGGCGACCGCTTCCTTTTCGCGCTCGGGAACCCACCGGAGGTTGAGGTTGCGGTTCGCGCCAACCTCGTCGAGGCGCTTGAACTCGGTGGTGTGGGGTGCGGACGTCACCGTTTCGGGCGACTCTTCCGCTTCCTGTGCTATCTGGAGCATCGCATCAACGAAGTAGTCCAGCGATTCCCGCGATTCCGTTTCCGTCGGCTCGATCATCAGTGCCTCGGGCACGATCAGTGGGAAGTAGGTGGTGGGCGGGTGGATGCCGAAGTCGAGCAGGCGCTTGGCGATGTCAAGCGTCTTCACCCCATGCTGTTGCTTCTGCATTGACGCCGTTGCCACGAACTCATGCATGCAGGTGCGGTCGAACGGCACGTGGTAGGTCTCGTGCAGGCGGGTTCGCAGATAGTTCGCGTTGAGAACCGCATCCTCGCTGATCTGCCTCAGGCCGCTCGCTCCGTGCATGCGGATGTAGGTGTAGGCACGCACGTGCATCCCGAAGTTGCCGTTGAAGGCGTGGAGGCGACCGACGCTCTTCGGCGGGTTGGTCCAGGCAAACCGCGGGCCATCCTCCTCATCGATCTTCGTGACGACGGGGCCGGGGAGGTAGTCCGCCAGCTCGGCCGTGACACCGACGGGCCCGGAGCCGGGGCCGCCGCCGCCGTGCGGCGTCGAAAAGGTCTTGTGCAGGTTGAAATGCATGACGTCGATCCCGAGATCGCCCGGGCTGGCGATGCCGAGAATGGCGTTGAAGTTGGCACCGTCGTTGTAGACGAGACCGCCCGCCTCGTGTACCGCGTCGATGATCTGCGTGATGTGTTCGTCCCACAGGCCGAGCGTGTTGGGATTGGTGATCATCAGCCCGGCGGTATCCGGACCGACCAGTTCCCGGACGGCGTCGAGATCGGTGTTGCCGCGGATGTCCGACGGTACCGTGACGACATCGAATCCCGCCATTCTGGCGGTGGCGGGATTGGTGCCATGAGCGGAATCCGGGATGAGCATCTTGGTGCGATGTGCTTCGCCGCGGTCCGCGTGCCACGCCTTGATCACCAGGCAGCCGGTGAACTCGCCCAGCGCGCCGGCGGCGGGCTGCAACGTCACCGCGTCAAAGCCGGAGATCTCGTCGAGAATCTCCTGAAGCTCGTACATGAGCTCCAGCGCGCCCTGTGCCGTGGCTTCCGGGGCAAGGGGATGCAGGTTGGCCAGTCCGTCGAGTCGAGCGACCCGCTCGTTGATCTTCGGGTTGTACTTCATGGTGCACGACCCGAGCGGATAGAAGTTGATGTCGATGGCGTGGTTCTTCTGGCTCACGCGCGTGAAGTGCCGTACAACATCGATCTCGCTGACTTCGGGCCAATCGAGTCGCTCTCGCTGGAGATCGACCGGAAGCTCGGTGTGGGGCACGTCGGGAGCGGGAATGCGGACCCCGCGTCGACCGGGGCTGCTCAACTCGAAGATCAGGGGTTCTACCGACATCCAGGGTGTCTCCGTCGTGGCAATGACCGGCACGCAATGCGGGCCGGCGGCGAAGTACGAACTATCATGGGGATGGTAGCACGGCATCTCGGGCCGCAGGGAACATCGGCGGTGCCAATCGCAACCGTGATGATCCGGGCACGCGTCATGTTGCCAACCCGCGGCGCTCCCCAGCGGGCATCGAGTGGCGACGCCACTGCACATAGCCAATGACGATCGTCATGATACCGCCCAGAATCGCCCCGATCATCACCGGAGTGGCAGGATCGAACCGGTAGAGCTGGGCGGCGATGATCGGCCCAAAGGACATTGCGCTGCCGCCAAGCATCTCCATCACCGCAAATGCGCGTGATCGGAGTCGTGACGACACGGTTTCCCCCATCTCCGCCAGCATCATCGCCCACGCGGCGAACATGCCCCCACGCAGCACGAATGCCAACGCGATCCACGGCAGGGTGTGGCTGACCACAAACAGCGCGAGGCCAAGCGAGATCGCGCCGCACGCGATCGCGGCTGCCCGAAGCGGGCCGGTCGACAGCCACGGCGTTCGGTTGACGACAAGGCCGAACACGGCGGTTCCAACCGCGGCGCCGGCGCCGAGCGTCGATATCATCGCTGGTTCGAACCCTCGCGTTTCCTTGAGGAAGTTCGGTATCAGGGTGACTCCGATCGCGAGCGAGAATATCGTCGCGCCGTGCAGTGCCATGAGATTGCGGACCGGGCTGACCCGGAACACGGTTCGATATGAGGCCGGTTCCACACTGCCATCGTCGTCATCGGGCGGGTGAGAGAAGTCCATTCGGCTCATGATGGCGATGGACGCAAGGCTTGTGAGGCCACCCAGCAGGAAGGCGGCGCGCATGTCCCAAATGGATATCAGCAACCCGGAGAGGAGGGGGGTCACGATCAACGCCAGCGACGGACCGACGTTGATGATCATTGAGAACGCGCGTGCCCGGTTCTCAATCGCCCGCTCGGCGACGTAGGTCTGCATGCCCGGGAAGACGATTTCGCTCAGGGAATTGAGCACCACGGCGATGAACAGCACCTGCCAGGCCTGGGCCAGAGCCGCGACAATCATGCCGGCGACGCCGCAGAGTCTCGACGCCATCAGGACGCGTCGTCGGTCGAACCGTTCCACCAACCACGAAGATGGGCCAAGAACGAGCGGGCGCACGAACCCCGCCGACCCAAGGACGAGTCCGACCACGGCGATCGGCGCGCCTAGCTCCTCGATCCACAGCGGCCAGACGCCCATGTAGGCTCCAAAGGTGGCCTCGAAGAACGTCATCGCCCAGAAGGCCATACCCAGGTCCCGACCGAGACCAACATCCCAACGCAATCGCATGGACACCCTCGGAACCGGAATGGACGGAAGGTCTCGCTGGAGGACCCGGATCATTGTATCCGCTGCGGCAGGCCTGTCGATGCCGGGCAGGGGGACAATCGGGCGGTACAATCAGGGGCGGTGTGCCGCGCGGAGCGCCCGGATCGCTCCGCGGACTGAACAGGTGGATGGTTCCGTGCAAGCGTATGTGCTAACCGGTCTCGCGATGTGCCTCATCCTGGTCGTCTCGTTGGTGGCGACCGCGTATCTCGCGGTGTATTTCAATCGGCGCGCGAAGGCGGATCTTGAGGCGGCGCTTTCGCCGCTGGCGGCCGCGATCGACGGGGCGGTCAATCTCGATGAAGCCGAGGTGACCGGAGCCTGGCAATCCTGGCCCGTCTACGCGCGCATGGCCAACGCCACCGAGGGGCCAGGACGCGTGTTCCAGGTGGACATCGTCGACGCGGCGGGTGGCGCGTCGTGGCAGTACACTTCGAACCCTCCGACGAGTCGACAACCCGAACGCAAGGTCGAGTTTTCCGGTCAGGATTCGGTTCGTGCACTGATTGAGCCAATCATCGACCGCGATGTGGTGGCAGTGCTCGACCCGGAGAGCGAGCGGTATCGCGTGGAGTATCTGGTCGAGCAGGGATTTGTCCGCATGACCCGGGCGATGCGGACCAGGCGTGACATTCCGTCGGTGGACACGTTTCAGAGCGTGGTGACCTTGCTGACACGAATTGCAACCGCCAACCGGGAGTACATGGAATCAGGGGCGGCGCCGCCCGAGTCTGGTGACGGGAACGAACGATGACAACCGAGATCGCCTACGTTGATTCCGGCGACGAGCAAGTGGCATACATCGTCGCGCGGTTTGGCCCTGAAGGATCCTGGTCGGTTCAGGACCAGCGTGTCGCTACGCGCGACAATGGCAACGCCGTGGAGCGAACCCGTCTCCGAACTCAGCTCGGAGAGGTCGAGATCGAGTTTCGCGAGGCGAGCCGGCAGGAGATTTCCCTGACGGCGCTTGTCGAGGAGCGAAACCGAGCCGGCGAGCTCGACGACCTGATGCAGGCGGCAGCGGCATTCGCCCAGGAGAACCCTCCGCACCATCCCGGCAGTATCGCCAGGTTTCCGGTACCAGTCGAGCACTTCGGCGTCGCCGTCGGTGTTCCACTCCCCATCCTCGCGGTCGACAACCTGGGTCGGCGTGGGTTGTATGCGCCGCCGCGAATCGTGGTGATGTCCTGGGAGACGGGCGATGCGATCGGTGTCCGAGAATTCCCCGGTTTCGACCCCGATGACTGGCCACCTCGCCGGATCGGCGAGTGGCCAACGCCCGGGGCGACCCGATTGGTCCCCGACCAGCTCGATGCGACGATTCGCCGGTTCAGCGCATGCTGGTCGCGCCTGATCGATGCCTGGTTCCAGCAGCGAGCGTCCCTCGATGACGTCGTACGCGCGGATGCGGCGGAGGTGACCCGTCTCCGTCAGGTGCTGGATCCAGCCGACATGGTGGAGGTCTATCGGCGGGTCAATCCGCGATTTGCTACGTGGCTGGCGAACATTGCCGAGTCGCCGGGCGAGATGTCGCGGTAGTGGTCTTCATGCACGCATGTTGGCCGGCTGGCCTTCGACGCCCTGAGGCTTGTCGGCTTCCTGGCGAAGGATCAGCCGTCGCAGGGCCGGGATCACATCCAGCATCCAGGTCCGAGCAGCGTGCCAGCTGTATGTCGTGATTGCGGAACCTATGACCACATCAATGATGTAGTGCTCGCCGAGATAGACAAGCGCCAATCCCATAGACAGAGCGTACAGCCACGCCAGAATCTGCCAGGTGCGGCTGTACCAGTACGAAACTGGCACCAGCAGGAAGGTGATGGCCATGTGGATGGATGGCATGGCCGCGATGGGATTCGACTCGCCGACAATCTTGTATCCGGCTTCATAGAGCCCGCCACCAACCTCGATCGCGATCGGCTCCATGATACGCAGCACCGTCGCGGCCCCGGGGGTGTTCACCGACTCCGGCGCCATCCATGGCGGGTTGGAGGGCAACGCGAAGTAGAGTGCCAGTCCCAGCACGAGCACCAGGGTCATCGCCCGGAAGAACTGGTTGAACCTGGCGGGGTACTTCCACCACAGGAACACGGCCACCGCGTGGGGAACGATGAAGTACGACCAGTGGACGAAGGTCAGGTAGAAGTCGTACCACTGGATATTGCTCGGGTCATAGAACTCAGCCTGCAGCCGGATCGTCGGCAACTCTCCGTTGAAAATCCACCGTTCGATCTCGCTTGCCTTGGTATTGACGGTTTGGGCGAGGCGCGTTTCGTCTGCGAACGAACGGAGAAACGTGAAGATAAACCAGACGGCGGCGTATGGCACGAACGCGGTCACGGCCGATTGCGCGCGGCCGACCGGGACAACGAGAATCGCCAGGGTCGCGAAGAGCCCCCATCCGAGGAACTGCCGGTCGATGAAGATCGATGCCACGACGATGAGCACGGCCAGCCCGATGCGAATCCGGGTCTGCCGTGATGGGTGAAGCAGCTCGTCGCGGATTTGCGCGTGCCAGGATAGGGTCTCTTCGGTTGTCTCCTGCGTCACCTGGTCCGATTCGTTCGGCGACACGACAGGGACCCCCTCCTCATGTTGCGGAGACAGTGCTAGCGGGCATGTTCGTTCAGCAGGCCATACCGGGTGAGCGCCTTCTTCGTCGGGTGGATCCGAGTTGAGTCCGGATCGCCTTCGACTGGCTTGCGGGCGAGGAAGCCCCGACGGAACTGCTCCGCCAGCATGACTTCGTCCAGATCGTGTCGCTCAGCCAGCGCGGCAACACCGTCTTCGGACTCAATGTTCTGCTCGACCATCTCCGCATAGAAATCCCGGCGCTTGCCCTCGAATCGCTTGCCGGGCATCAGGCGCAGCCGTTCGACGACGGGGCCGCCCTGGAGAAATGCAATGATATCCGGAATATCATGCATCGTGACGCCACCGTAGATGATGTTGTCCGGATAGATCACCATGTTGGGGCCGATATCGCAGAGATCGATGGTTCCACAGTTGTTGACCATGATGTCCGTGTCGAGGCCACGCCGGATGACTTCCAGCCGCAATCGCCCGAGGACATCCATCGCGCCTTTTTGGTTGCAGTGCTGCGATGTGCAGACCAGTACGTGGCGTTTTGTCCAATACATGATCGATCTGCCTTTCGAACCAGAACCCGTGCAGGTTTCTTATCCAAGACGGTACTGGACTCCGAACCCGCCTCGCGGATAGGTCCATTCGATATTCTCAAACTCGTTGCAGACGATGCGGCAGGTT
>JAUIGA010000205.1 GCA_030430125.1 Chloroflexia bacterium
CCCAGGCGAGTACCGCTACGTCTGCCTGCCGCACGAGCTGGCCGGCATGATCGGCACGATCGTCGTCGAAGCGACATCGTAGGGTCTGGCGACGGTCGCGGACACCGAGTCTCCGGATACGGATTTACACGTACGGGCGGCCACAAGGGCCGCCCTTGCAGGACCGGCACACAATCGGCCTGACCACGCATCGTGACCCGCGACCAATCACCCAAACCCCGTATGAGTGCACTTCTCTGGAGCAGCATCCAGGAAACGCACAACCCAATCAGCAGCCCCGTGCTGCATCAATCCCGCCAATTGGCGTCACCTGTCGTTGACGCTTCTTTGACGAACCTCACATAAGGTCGAACGCGGGAGCTGGGCATACACAACCACTCACGAGGAGGTGCACGCTGCCCAGGAGTTGAACGACGGACGCGGTCCAATCGGGCCGCTCAGGGACCAATCTCCACATTTCAGCAATCGCTTCACCATCCGGAGACCATGCGTTCCATGCATTTCCCGACGATATCCAACCTTCCCCACGCACTGCTTCGCCGTCACGCGCTGCGGACTGGCGGAGCACGCGTGGGTTCTGCGCCATCTCATCGCGGCGTTCCTGCCAACCGGGCCTCCGGGCCAGAGGTGCTCCAGGCAACGCACGCGGGGATCTCCTGGTCGTGCCGGGCGACCGGTTCACCGTCTATAGCCCGCACCATGCCGGTGGAGCGTTCCGCTCTGGCCCGAGTGGGCTATGTGCGGTCTTCGGAATGGCTGCTGTCCCGTAACAACACCGAATCGAACGTCACCAGGACGCACACGCATGCATGGGACCCGAACCGGTACTGTCCTTCGTGTTCCTTCGACATCGCGCCAGGTCGCGGCGGCTCGCCGTCGTGATGATGACGCCAGGAGATTCAGCATGACTGCAACGACAACCCACACCACCATCCTGTCCGACGATGCGGTTGCGCGGTTCTCGTCGACGCTTCGCGGCGAGCTGATCCAGCCGAGCGATGCAGGCTACGACGACGCCCGCAAGGTCTACAACGGCATGATCGACAAGCGCCCGGCGCTCATCGCCCGGTGCGCAAACGTCGCCGACGTAATCACCGCTGTCACGTTCGCCCGCGAGCATGACCTGATCCTCGCCGTGCGTGGCGGAGGGCACAACGGTGCCGGTCTCGGCATCGTCGACGACGGTCTCGTCATCGACCTCTCCCCAATGAACGGCGTGCGCGTCGACCCAGCCGCTCGCACGGCACGGGTCGAAGGCGGAGCGAAGCTGGGGGATCTCCATCATGCCTCGCACGCCTTCGGCCTGGCGACGCCCAGCGGCATCATCTCGACCACCGGCGTCGGCGGCATCACCCTCGGGGGCGGGATCGGTCACCTGACCCGGCAACTGGGGCTCGCGATCGACAACCTGATCGAGGCGGATGTCGTGCTCGCCGATGGCAGCTTCGTCACCGCCAGCGAGCGCGATCACGCTGACCTGTTCTGGGCCCTGCGGGGCGGGGGCGGGAACTTCGGTGTGGTCACCTCCTTCGTCTTCCGCCTCCACCCGGTCGATACCGTCTACGCCGGGCCGATGCTCTGGCCGCTGGAGCGGTCCGCGGAGGTGTTGCGCTGGTACCGCGAGTTCCTGCCGCAGGCACCGCAGGAGTTGAACGGGTTCTTCGCGTTCCTCACCGTGCCGCCGGCGGACCCGTTCCCGCGCGAGCTCTGGAACCAGAAGATGTGCGGCATCGTCTGGGCCTGCACCGGTGAGCAGCCGGAGGAGACGTTTGCCCCGATCCGGGCGAAATTCGGTGAGCCGGCATTGGACTGGGTTGGGCCCATTCCGCATCCCGCGCTGCAGAGCATGTTCGACGCGCTCTACCCGGCGGGCGACCAGTGGTACTGGAAGGCCGATTTCGTTGCGGAGATACCGGACGAGGCGGTCGACATCCACGTCCGCTATGCGGCGGAGCTCCCCACCTGGAAATCGACCATGCACCTGTACCCGATCGACGGTGTCGCCGGAGAGATCCCGAGGGACAAGACGGCCTGGAACTACCGCGACGCGAAATGGGGCATGGTTATCGTCGGTGTGAGCCCGGACCCGGCAGACAAGGAGCGGCTCATCGAGTGGACGCGCAGCTACTGGCGGGACCTGCATCCGTATTCCGCCGGCGGCGCGTACGTCAACATGATGATGACCGCCGACGACGAGGGGCACGACCGTGTGCGTGCCGCATACGGCGACAACTACGACCGGTTGCGCGAGATCAAGCGGCGATACGATCCTCGCAACCTCTTCCGGGTCAACCAGAACATCGCACCGGCCAACGGGTAATACGACATCCAGTTGATGAGTGAGTGCAACGAGTCGTAGGGGCGGACCTGCGCAGCAGTTGTCCGCCCGCCCGCCCGCAGGGCGGCAGATTGGCTGAGACCGCGGGGTCGAGCGAAATTCACCCGACACTCGTTCCAGGCCGGCACGACGCGATACCGCCAGCGAGACGTGCAAGACCATTGCGGGAACCATCGCTGTTGGTCGGGATCGATCAGGTCGGTCTAGCGAACGCGATCTCGGAGGATCAGACGGAGACCGGGCGGAGGGCATGTCGCCCCCCGCCCGGTCTCCGTCGTCGATTTCGCGATCGGCTTGCTAGTAGTGGATCACCACGCGCCCTCCCATCGGCATCCAGTCGTACAGCCAGGCCGACGTGCCGGTGGGAACGTTGATGCAGCCGTGGCTCATCACCGCGCCGAAGTTGCTGTGCCAGTAGGCGCCATGGATCGCGTGTCCAACCGTCGTGAAGTACATCACGTCCGGTACCTCAGGCACGTTGTAGTACTCGCCGCCGAGGACGCCTTCCATGTCCTGAACGGGAACCTTCAGGCTGATGGTGAACGTGCCGGTTGGTGTGTCGAAGCCAGGACGTCCCGAGCTGATGTAGGTTTCGAGCACCGGCACATCTCCCTGCCAGGCGATCAGGTACTGTGTCGAGAGATTGATCTCGATCCAGCGCTCGCCGTTGGCCGGCGCATTCGCGATGGTGGTGCGCGGTTCCGGCGTCGGCGTGGGCGGTGGCACGAACAGGTCTTCGCTGTAGGTCGGGAGGTTGCCCTGCGCGATCGGCTCCTGGCTCAGCTGGTACTTGTCGGCGAGCACCTGGCCGACCGGCACCAGCCACGGATCGCTTCCGTTCTCCCAGGCAACCTGACCGCGCTCGAACACCTGGTAGGTGATGCCGTCGACGATGTATTCCTCGGTCAGCGGGTTGCCGAGGTATCCCACACCACCGGTGCGTTCCCAGAAATCCAGGATGGCGTAGCTGATGCTGTGCTGCGTCTCCTCGAAGAATCGCACGTTCGACGACTCGGTCTGAGGGGCACTCACCGGCAACCAGGCGCTGGCAAACTCGACACTGTTCGCCGCGGCCGTGCCGTGATCCCCGCCAGTCGAGGTGAACATCGCGACCGAGCGTTGCAGGCTGAAGGGTCGCAGCTCTTCGCCGATGTTGCCGAGCGCGAAGAAGTTGCCGGCGGCGTTGCCTTCGGGGTAATACTCGAACCGCGCGTACTGCAGGTACTGGACGATCGTCCCGTCGTCCTGCGTGATCTCCGGCGTGATCGGATAGCCGTATGCCGATGCGCCACCAGCCTCCCGCCAGGCGTCAAGGAAGACCTGGTCCAGCGACTGCCCGGTGTCCGGGAAATACACGGTCCGTGGCGCGGACCACTCCTGCGCCTGCGCCTGTTGCCCGCCCACCATCGCCATCGGGGCGATCAGCGCGAGCATCAGCCCCAGCGCGGCAACCAAAAACATGACCC
This sequence comes from Chloroflexia bacterium, assembly GCA_030430125.1. Taxonomy (GTDB): domain Bacteria; phylum Chloroflexota; class Chloroflexia; order Thermomicrobiales; family UBA6265; genus JACCVC01. The sequence continues at coordinate 3,805 of JAUIGA010000205.1, forward strand.
GCCGCGTTGCCGGGTGCTGCTCGCGACCGGCGCTGGTCACGAAGACAGGCATATCCGCAAAACTCCTCACCACGCATCCCTTCCTTGTGCCTCGGACCCCGGCGACGGTCGTTCGGGCGCGTTGACCATACACCGCGAGAACTGGAGTCCGCTGCGCTCCATCTGTCAAACCGCCAGCGACGCCGGCATCGAAAACCGGCCCTTTCATAAGAGAACGTGTAAACCGCCATGCCGGTTTCGTGGTGTGCGCACCCGTACCCGAATGACCGGCATCCTTCCCGGCTGGCGGTGCGCCTCGGGACATCTCGACGTACGTACAGTATAGCGTCTCGCGATGCCGGAGGGGTAGGGGGGTATGCACGAATGACCCCGACGGGCGCCGGAGCGGTCCTCGCCGGGGATGCTGCCACAAACCCTACCACGCCAGGCGGCTCACTGCCCGCGCGCTACGACGTTCAGGTCATTGCCGCGGGTCCGCGCAAGGCAGCAGCAATGACCCCGCACGCCAGTGCGACGGATGCTGAATGGAACACGGCCCGCCCAGACCGCAAATTACCGGTTCAGGGCGAAGTCGAGACTGATATCGAGCGCTGTCGCCGAGTGGGTCAGCGCTCCGGCCGAAATCAGGTCGACCCCGGTCGCGGCGATCTCCGGGATGCGCGCCAGGGTGATGCCACCCGACGCCTCCAGCAGCACGCCCGGCGACACTCGGTCTCGCCGCTGCACGGCGTCGGTCATCTTGTCGGTGTCCATGTTGTCGAGCATCACGATGTCCGCGCCGGTCGCCAGCGCCTCGTCCAACTCGTCGAGCGTGGTCACCTCGACCTCGATCTTCATCGTGTGCGGCGCCAGCGCCCGTGCCGATCGAATCGCGTCGCGTACCGGATGGTCCCCACCGATCGCCGCGAGGTGGTTGTCCTTGATCAACACCCCGTCGGCCAGCCCGAACCGGTGGTTGGCGCCGCCACCGTGCAGCACCGCGCGCTTTTCCAGCATGCGCATGCCCGGCGTCGTCTTGCGGGTGTCGACGATCTTCGCCCTCGTGCCCTCGGTGGCGGCGACGTATCGCGCGGTCACCGTCGCCACGCCGGAAAGGCGTTGCAGGATGTTCAAGGCGGTTCGCTCAGCGGTCAGCAGCGACCGCGCCGGCCCCGACAACCTGGCGATGGTGGCACCTGCGTCGATGCGCTCGCCGTTTGCGCAGGTGGCCCCGAAGTCGATGTCCGAATCCACGGTCGCGAAAACGGCTTCGGTGACGTCGATTCCCGAGAGGACACCCGCCTCCTTGGCGAGCAGCACCCCCGTGGCCGTCACCTCGGCTGGTACTGTCGAGAGTGTCGTGATATCGCCGTTGCCGACGTCCTCGGCGAGCGCGAGGCCGATGAGGTCGCGCCACCCGGACGTGGCGGCAGGAAGTTCTGACGGGCTAGGCATTTGTGGTCCTTGTTCGGTAGCAGGTGCTCAAGGCAGACGGGTACGTGCGCCAAAAGCTCGCGTCACCCTGAGCGAAACGAAGGGTCCTCCCCACTGACTCCCCTCCCATGGAGGGGAGAACCCTCCCCGCGCGAAGCGCAGCGCAATGGCGTCAGGTGTCGAGCGGTGTTATCCACAGACGCAGGATTCGGTAGCAAGCTGCCGAGCGCTTCGCGCGGAGATGCTTCGACAAGCTCAGCATGACGATGATCCTGGGGTACACCGTCTTTTGCGATCGGTACGTGTCATGTGCCCGCCTGTTCCGTCTGCGTCCGCATCCCCGGGGTGTGCCACCCGACCCGCCAGCGAACCGCGCCATCCGGACCCGATCTGCGCCCGAACTTCTTGAAGCCGACATGCGTGAAGAACGGCAACACCGACTCCGGTGTCTCCGCCACGACCGGCCGGTTTCCGGCCCGCCGTACTGCATCCTGCACGATGATCGTGCCGATCCCGCGGCGGCGAATCTCCGAGCGCACCGCGATCAGCGGCATCTCGATAGACATCTGCGCTGGCGCCAGGATGAACGCCGCGATCGGCATGCCACTGAGGTAGACGAGGAAGATGGCGCTGCCTTCGTTCGCCTCGTGGTGGGCGACGATCGCGGCTGCCGCCGCCTCGGTGCCTTCCGGCGTCGCATCGGCAAGCAGCATCGCCGCCAGCGTGCGGTCTTCCGGTTGCATCAGGCGAACATCGAGCTGCTGGTCGTCGCCGGTGGGTGCCGGCGGTGCTGGCTCTGGATGGTTCATTCCGTGGTGCGCTCCCCGAACGTGAGGTGCGGAGCGTACGGAGCGTCGTTGTCGTACGGCCCGATCAGCACCATGTTCAATCGCTCGTCCAGGAACAGCTCCTGGGCGAGTTCCTGCACCTGATCGGCGGTGACGGCGTCGATCTCCTCCATCACCTGCTCGGGTGTCTTGATCTCG
>JAUIGA010000206.1 GCA_030430125.1 Chloroflexia bacterium
CTCCTTCCTCTTCTCGCCGTCCTGGCAGCCACCCTCTCGACAACAGGTTTGGCGTTCGCTCAGGACCAGCCTCCGTCACCTGAACAACAACTCGCTGACAGGTATGCGCCGGTCGCCGCCCTGCGGGACCAGAAGGCAGCGTGCGATCGGTCCGGAGAGGGGTACTTCCCGTCTCCGGTCGATCTCGTCCTCGGTAATCCCGAAGTGACCCTCTGGCGTGACATCGAGGGCTCCCATGCCGACGAACTGATCATGGAAGCGCCGACCGCCCAGGATTTGGCGGGCCTGGACGACACGTACTTCCTCAACTTCCCCGGCAACCCAAACAACCCCGGCTGCACCTACGAATCGACCTTCAAGCGATATGCGGCAGATGCTGGGGCCGAACCCACCACCTACGCGCATATCGTGGTGGACCGCCTCCGCGCGCGCGTAGTGGTGCAGTACTGGTTCTGGTACTACTTCAACGACTGGAACAATACCCACGAATCCGACTGGGAAATGGTCCAGTTCGTATTTGACGCCGCGACGGTCGAGGACGCGCTCGAGCTGGACGCGCCGAGCCACGTGGGGTTTGCGCAACACGGTGGCGGCGAGCTCGCCGACTGGGGCGACGACAAACTTGAGTTGCGCGACGGGCGACCCGTTGTCTTCCCGGCCGCGGGATCACACGGAACCTATTTCGGCAATGAGTTGTACATCGGCTGGGGTGAGAACGGCACCGGCTTCGGTTGTGACAACAGCACCACGCCGTCGAGTTACGTCCCGCTCAATGTCGTGCTGGTTCCCAACGACCCGGACCCCGACAGCGATTTCGGCTGGCTGCTGTACGAAGGGCGCTGGGGCGAGCTGAAGTCGTGGGAATATAGTGGACCTTATGGTCCCAACGCCGGTGGCAAATGGATCACGCCAATCAGCTCGATGACCAACTGGCGAGACTCCAGTCTCAGCGTGCCAGCCTCCAGGGCGATTGGGCCAACGGCGACCGGTCTCTTCTGCACGCTCTCCGAGGAGGGGTCGCAACTCCTGACTCGCCTCTGGAACAACCCCGAACAGCTTGTAGCAGTCGTACTGGCGATCGTCGCCGCCATTGCGCTGTTGTTCATCGCCAAGCGACAGGAGCTGGGCGAGGCGCTCGGACTCTATCGCCGGCACTTCCCGATCTTCCTCGGCATCGGCGCGACCACGATACCAATCGGGATCGTCTACAACGGGTTCGCATTGGTGCTGCGCGAGAATCCCCCGATGGACTGGGTCGTGAAATGGCTCAATGACACCGGAGGGGCGAGGTTGACCGTCGCCGCGGCGATCGGCGGCGTGCAGCAGCTCTCCATGCTTTTGCTCATCGCGCCGCCAGTCATCGTTGCGATCCGAGAGATCCAGGCAGGAGGTCGTCCCACCGTCCTCGCATCGTTCCGCGAAGGCTATCGGCACCTGCTGATCCTTGCGACGGCCCTCGTGCTCGTCTTCGTATCGATCACCACGCTGGTGCTGCTCATCGTGGGCATCCCCGTCGCCATCTGGCTTGTGGTGCGATGGCAGTTCTTCTGTCAGGCAGCATTGCTCGACAATGCCAACTCCGGTCGTTCGGCGGTCACGCGGAGCGGCAACGTCGTGCGTGGACGCTGGTGGCACGCGCTTGGGGACTCGTTGGTCTTCCAACTGTTTTCGCTGGTACCGGGACCACTCATTGGCCTCTTGTTGCTGCTCATCGGGGGTGCGGCAGTCGACTTCGCGAATGCCTTCAGCAGCGTGGTCTTCGCCATCACGGTGCCGATCTCGATTATCGGTCTCACCCTGGCGTATCAGCGCTATCGCAGCCGCATCCATCCCGCACCGCAGCCGGTCGCGACGGACACAGCCGAATCACCCGCTACCCCGTGATACGGGGTATGTGTCGCGCTCGTATACGAACGACCGAGCCGATACACAATTGATACAAGATTCGAGTGATCCGTCCCAGATTGCGATTTGTGTACGGGCCGGGCTGGTCCCGGCCCTGGCACGGAAGGGGACACGCACCCCTCCCGTACATGTTGCACCGAGTCTTCACCCAAATTTCGTCTCACAAGAGAGGAGACAGGTCCCTCCCATACGTACATCAGCAGGTGTTCACCCGAGTTCCGAATGCCCTGACAACGGGATCGCGGGATCGACGTCGCAACCGGGCCTCGTGCAAGCGGTCAATGTGATCGCTCTGGCCACACGAACGGTGGCCCGATTGCGGACGGGGATGTGGCAGTCTGCGCCATAGGAGCTTGGCAGCCAATCAGGACCAGCTTCAGCCGGACGCCTGGTTCATCTCCGGCTCGGTTGTGCGCCGCCCCATGTACATCGCTACACCACCCGCGACCAGTCCCACGACAAGCAACACCCAGGCAGCCTGCCGGAGATAGGTGGTAACGATCGTCACGAACGCCGCCGCCGCATCCCGATTGGAGCTGTGAGCAAGCGAGTCCAGCAACCACCCTCGCCCCAACCACAGAGCCAGGAGGAGTATCGCCATCGCCGCGGCTGCCCCGAATCCTGCCGCCACACTGGTGCGGCGACGATCGCGAGAAAGCAGGTATGCCGCCGCGAGCGAAACAACCGCGGCGATTGGCATCACGACGGCAAGCCGCTCGATGCGATCGACCACGCCCTGGATGCGCTCGATCCGCTCGGATTCGAACAGGACAATAGTGGTATTGACCTGATCCAGATTAACGCGATCAACAACATCGAATCCCCGCTCTCGCAGCCGATCCATCACTGCAACCAGCAACGGCTCGATATCCAGCGTAATCTGCCCATCCGCGACCGACGCGACGTCCGATTCTCGTCCCGTGAGCACAGCCGAAACAGTGGGGTGAGCGGCTCGGTTCATCTGTTCCCAGATTTCAGGAAACGCATCTGATTCGACGATAGTCGCCGTCACATCCCGGACGAACACCTCGACCAGCACGTCGAGCGAAGCGGCAACGAGACCATCGGCCTCGATTCGTTGATCGAACTCCACGAACTGATTGAGCTGGGTCGAGAGTCGATCGGCAACACGCTCTTCCAGCTCGGCCTGAATTGCGGGATCCGACGCAAGCGGGGCAACGGTTCGCACGTATCGGTCAGTGTCGACAACCTGGTTTCTCGTCCATACCGCCACCACCGAGAGGAGGAGGGAGATGCAGAACAGAACTACCAGAACCCACGAAGCTATCTGGCGCCAGTCCCTGCCACCTGACGTTTCACTCGACCCGGCGTCTGCCGTGTTGTCCGTCACGGTATACCCCCCTCCTTCTCGCCATACGCGCACCCCCGAGCTCCCGTCGCGGGCTACGGCTGCTGTCGGTGTCCGCTCTCTGGCGACGCCCACGTTGCGGGCACGTCGCTCCCGCCTTCCTGGGTGATCCTGGTCCCGAAGCGTGCCAACAGAGGCGAGGGAACAATCTTGCCGGCGATCAGCGACTCGCCCTGAACAAACGTGGTCGATTGGGCCAACAGCGAGGGAGGCACGAACGAGAAGATCGACTCCAGGTGCCCGATATCGTCCCGGGAGTTCATGCGCATCAGCACGAGGTTGTCGCATTGTGACAAGACGTTCCGGTCCAGCTTGTCCGGACGTTGACTCGCCAGCAGGAGGTGAAGCCCGAACTTTCTGCCTTCCGCCGCGATGCGGATGGCATGGTCCGTCGCCGTGGCCTGCAGCGCATCTTGCGGCTCGGCCGGGCAAACGTTGTGTGCTTCATCGATGACGATGAGCACGGGCTCACGATTACCTCGCAGGCGCCACACCGCCTCGAGGACGGCCATGGCGACGACGGATTTCTCCTGCTGGGACGTAAACCCGCCGACATCGAGCACCATCGCGCGCCAATCGTCGCGATGGTCGATCACCGCAGCCTGATCGGCCCCGGCCCAGACATCCCACGCAGCCACACCAAGATTCTCGATCCGCAATCCGAGGTCACGGTGCTCGGCCGAGAACTCGCTCGACACGGCGGCGAGGATTTCCTCGAGCCCATAGGGACGATCACCCATCCGGTCCGCCAGCGAGCGGAAGACGTTGTACTCGCCACGATCGCGGAGCGGATCGAGTCCCAGAACGATCCCCTGGGCCGCTCTCCCAAGATTGCTGAAGCGAATCCTGAGCGTTTCGGACTCGCTCGCTGCATCGACCTTGGGTCGGAGCACCCGAATGCCGGAGCGAATGGCTTCGTATCGCGATCGCATCGACGCCTCCTGCGGATGCGATGACGCTGCATGGGCTGGTCTCAGCTCACCGAGTCGAACATAATCCGAATTTGGATCGACAATGACGACGCGGATGCTCGTTTCGAGCAGGATCCGCTCAAGCATCACGCCCAGCGAGTACGTCTTTCCGGAACCGGACTGACCGCACAGGAACGTGTGGCGGTTGAATCCCGCGGCGTTCAGCAGCGCTGGTGCGGACCGATTGCCGTGATTGACCTTGCCGATGTCGAGGGTAGCTCGACCCGTCAGTCTCTCCCGCAGGTACTTCTCGACATCCGCATCGGTCGCCGGAGACAGCACCGCGTCCTCGAATCGGTCGCCATCGCGACGCTCCAGCAGGGTATCGCCATCGAACCGTCCCAGGATATTGCCGGTACCCTCCAGATACCGGAGCACCACACGGAACGCCATGTGGGACACCTGGCCGACATCCTCACCTCCCAGCAGGCTCTCGTCACCCTGCAGCCCTATTTCTGGACCTTCGCGGGTGACGACATCCTTCGTCACCACCCGTCCCAGGAATTGCGCTCCGTCTCGGGTTTCGATTCGGATGTAGCCGCCCGCAGTGATGTCGAATGTAACCGGGGTCTGCCAGGCGAACGTTCTGCCGTCAGTGGAGTACGCCAGCGGAAATGCCTGGAGCTCATCCTGCACCTTGCGCCGCGCGCGAATCATTCGATCCCGAAAACCGGCGGCGCGGTCCGGCATGTCCGTCTCCATGGCGTTCCTCGACTCCCATCAACGCATCGCGATCGTCATGGCACCGCTCCGGAGGGCTGCGCCGCTCTAGCTGGCCGCACCTCCCGAACCCCTGTTGCCAGTCGACCCCGAATCGGCCGGCGAGTTCCCGCCGTTCGCCTGGTTAGAGGGCCCGGACGGTGCGGAAGCGCCTCCGCTACCACCGGTCTGGGCAACCGCCCCCGCTTGAGCAGAGGTTTGCTGATTGCCGCGATACAACAGGTAGGCATACCCCAGCAGCAGTACGCCGAACACCAGCGCGATCGTGCCGAGCAGATTCATGCGAGACGTCGAGTCGGCACCACCAGTCAGGAGGATCACACCAAGGATGATCGTCAACACACCAGTGACCAGCGCGCTGATCCGGAGACCGGCTTCGCTTCGCGCGAGCAGGCTCGCCGCCAGCCCGATAACGCCAAACGCGATCAGCCCCCACGCCAGGATCACGCGAGAGGAGTCGCCATCCAGGTAGTCGGAAACGTTCTCCAGCAGCACCAGCACACCGATCGTTGCGCCCACCCCACCGCGCAGAATCCGGTAGGGCGATCCCACGGCACCCTGATTGCGAAATCCCGCGAGTATCTCCAACAGACCGTTGACCAGCAGGATGGCCGCGATCAACTGCCTGATGACATCCGCCGCGCTCTCCTTGTCCGCGAAGATGAAGATGCCGATCACCAGGAGGATCAACCCCTCGATGGCGATGATCGGCCAGGCGACGCCGCGCCGCCACGGTGCACTGTCCTTGATTGTGGACATGGCCTTGTCTTGCATCGTTGTGCTCCTCTCCATCTTGTTGACCCAATCCCGAGATTCTCTCGAGTGGTCGCCTCGAACATCCTGATCAACCCGCCCCGCGACCATTCAGAATCAGCGTTCCCCGCTAGGTCGCGACGGCTTCACTCGTGCGCTGGAGCCATTGCTCGCCGGCGGCCTGTGCCTCTCGGCTCGACTCGCCAATCGCGTGACCTGCCACGAAGACATTCTCCTCCCCAATCTTGTCCAGATGTCCCGTACGCGCCATGCGCGACTTGACCTCGGGCTCGACACCAGACAACAGCAACAGACCATCCTGGCTTTGCAGTTGCTCGGCATAGCGACCAACGACGTTGAGAAACGTGCTGCCCAGGGATGTGTGCCCGCGGAGACGGATGACCACCACCGCACGGTGAGAGTCCGCAACCGCCGGGAGTTGCTCGCTGAGGCTTCTGGCCCCAG
>JAUIGA010000207.1 GCA_030430125.1 Chloroflexia bacterium
CGTTGAGCGCCTCGAAGACGCCAATACCCCGACCGCCCTGGTGGTGGCGCGGGCGGGGGAGGGATACGAGATCACGTATCCCTCTGGCAACCAGTGATGGACCCCTGGCGGACCCGTGGGGTCCGCGGGGAGGGTCTGCAGCATTCGTCGTGGGTGAGCGAGAAATACGGGGAGTGCACTGAAGGCGGCCCGTGTCGTGGTTACGATTCTTCGGGATAGGTGTCGTCGTTCGAGGATTCCGTGAGAACACTCCGCGCTCGATCCAGATCGACTTCGCGGACATAGACCGCGTGTTCGAACGTCAACGCCGACGCCCACGCGCCGAACCCCGGCCCACCGGGTCGCAGGAGGACGGGGATGCCTTCCTCGCGGAGACGTCCTGCCAGGAGGTTGGCCTCGATTTCATTGGGCGCAGTGGTGAGGTAGGTCGGAGTGTCGTTCTCGCGCTCAAGGTCGAGTGTGTCGGGATCGGGCGGCGTGTCGACCAGGGTGCTGCCACATTCGGGGCAGGATGCGACCCAATCGTCGAAGGCGCCATCGCCAAGCGGACAGTAACGCGTCATGGGGTCGTCCTTTCGGGCAGTTACACGATCGTTGAAGTTCGCGTTGTCTCTATCATAGCCAGATCGACGCGCCGCGTCCGCGAATCCCTCGCCGTTCGGCGCTCAGGCTGCTGAGTCCACCCGGGTGGACCTGGTGGCGGTGCACGACCGCGAAGGGGAACGGTCGACGGCGGTCGGGCAATCCGGTATGCTGATTGAAACCGTGCCGACGAGGGGCGCCAGCCGCGGCAGCGGTGGCGGGTGGAGAAACTGGAGCGAGCGATGCATGAACTGAGCCGAATTCTTACGTCCCTCGGAGTGGTTGCGGCCAGCACAGGACTGATCGTCTACGGCATGGCGGCGTCGTACTACAATCCGGGAGGCTTTGACCTCTCGCTGGGACTGTGGCTGATGATCATCGGAACGATCGTGTCGATCATCGGCTGGGTGATGTATCGTCAGAGTTGGGTCGAAGAGGCCTAGGCCAGAACCAGCAAACACACGCGACAAGCAGGGCGCCCGCCGCGCAGCAGCCGTGGCGGGCGTTTACGTGTTCGAGGTCTGCCGCAAGCGCGCGTCATCCGACGCGATCGCCGTGGCAACGGTTGCCGCCAGCGAGTGGAGCACCGCGAGCTCCGATTCGGTGTAGGTGTGGAGCTGGCGCGACGCGAACACCATCGCGGCGCGAAGCCGCGCATTCACATACACCGGAATGAGCGCGGTCGAACGCAACCCTTCTGCCCGGTGGACGGGCATGAGCTCGGGCGTGAACTCCGGATCACGATGCACATCGGGAATGATCACTTCCTCATCGGACTGCTCGATTCGGGCGATGGCCCGGTGCCGGGCAGGGTGGCGCTGATTGAGATACGACGTATCCCGTGCGCCGGCAACCGCCCGCCAGGTGAGGTGATCGGTCGCGGTTTCGAGCACCGCCACGAAGTCGAACCCGGTGATGAGATGGGAGGTTCGGCAGATGATGTCGAGGGCATCGTGATATCGAGGGGTGCGGGCAACGCTGTCGGTCAACCTCCGGATGGTGTCGATCTCGGCGACTCGCTGTTCGAGCCGTTGCAGCAGGATGAGCCGGTGAATGGCGGGGCCAGCCAGATCACCAAAGCTGAAGACCGTGCGGATGTGGTCCGGGAGCGTGGTGTCGACCGTTGGGCCGGGCCAAACGGTGACGAGTGCGCCAAGGACATCCCGCGCAGCGTGCAGCGGTGTGGCCGCGGCGACTGCACCGTGGAGTCGCTTGTCGAGCGTGCCTGCGTCGTGGAGTTGCGCCAGGGCATCAAGGTCGGAGGAGTGGCGATCCGCGAAGATCGCGCGCTGGGGAATCGCGCCGAACGCGACATTGGCGTCGATGAGACCGTGCAGGCGGCCGGCGATGGCTCGCCCTGTCTGCCAGAGGTCCAGATGACAGTCGGGCCCCTGGCGTGCGTCCTCGAACGCATAGGCGCCTTCCGGTGAGCGCGAGAACCGAAGGATGCTCGCGCCGGTCGTTGTCACGATGCCGTGGTAGAGATGATCGATCACCTCGTCGACCGTCTCGGCGAGGGCAATCCGCGCCAGGGTGATGGCCAGCGTTTCACTGGCGTGCATGGTTCCAGTACCGTAACTGGGACTCTGGCGCGCCGCCAGCGCCATGCCGAGTACCCGGGCGAACGTCTCCACCGTGGTGATGGTCGAATCCGTGAACCCGCTGGGCGCCAGGCTGTTCAGCAGGATGATGCCGGAGACTTCCCCATTTGCCGTGATGGGGGAGACCAGTGCCTGCCGAATGCCGAGTTTTCTCCGAACAGCGTCCCCGTCGCGGAGCTCCCCGGCGTCCGGCACGTGGTGCAAGACGGTCTTGCCATGTTCGACGGCCGTGTTGAACAGGGATGTTGCGTACGTGGGCAGTGTCTCGTAGCGAGCCGGAAACCCGAGGGAGACCCCACGCTCGTACTCCACGGTGATGCGGCGGGTGGCCTGGTCGAGACGCCCGAATGCGATTCGGTCGAACAGGATGCGACGGGAGAGCGCGTCGTCGATCACCGCATACATGCCTGCCGGGTGCGCTTCCTGCTCCAGGCTGCGCAGCACATCCAGCAGCCGATACGAACGCGGCTCCGGTGAAGCCCCCTGGGGCGAGGAGTACTGGGAGGTAATCATGGCACGGACGCTCCCACCTCGCGGGTGTCGCCGTGGGCGGTTTCCGAAGCCGGCCACGATGAGTGGTGCGCAACGATCAAGTCGGCGGGATACCAGAACTCGCGGATGTTGCCGACCAGATAGAGGGACCCGGTCACCAGAATAGCATCGTCGAGGCCCGGCCGCACCAGGCTACCGGCTCGTTTGAGTGCGTTCGCCGGATCGGGTTCTTCGATGACATCGCCGGTATACCCGGCGGCGCGAACGGCGTTGGCAAGCTCGGCGGCAGCCTTGCTTTCCTTGCCGAACACCTGAGGCGATGTCGCAATGATGGTGGTCGCGTGGGGTTCGAGACTGGCGATGGATTCTTCCACATGTTTCGCCTGGAGCGCGCCGAGGATGACAATGCGACGTGATCCAGCTGTGCGAGGCAGGAGGTCGGGGAGATCGGCGGCCAGCGCGGCGACCTTCTGCGCGTTGTGCGCCCCATCGAGCATCGTCCACGGGCGACCCGGCATGGTCTCCGCCCGGCCCGGAATGCGTGCGATCCTGAGCCCACGATCGATGGCATCCTTCGGGATGCTCCACCCTCGATCAGCCAGGAGGCGCGCCGCGGCCACCGCGGTCTGTCCGTTGCGTGCCTGGAAACGTCCGGCCATGCCGATCGTCCAATCGTCGCCGGTGCTGGTGTCGCGCCAGGTTGTGCCGGTCCCGGTCAACTGTACGTCGGCTATGACGCGATCGAGATCCACCTCAAGCAATTGGCCGCCGACCGATGTCGCTTCCTCTCGAATCACGCGGCCTGCCACCGGGTCGGAAACGGTCGAGAGCGTCGTGCGATCCGGCTTCGCGATACCGGCTTTGTGCCATGCAATGGCCTCGATCGTGTCACCGAGGGTGGCGGTGTGGTCGATTCCGACGGAGGTGATGATGGCCAGCTCGGGATCGATGATGTTGGTGAGGTCGAACCGACCGCCGGCCCCGACCTCGATCACGCCGATGTCGGCGCGGATGTCTTCGAGGAAGAGCATGACGAGCGCGATCCAGGCCTCACCGTAGGTGATGTGCTGGGCGTCCGGAAATGCGTTGAGTCGATCGAGCAGGTGATCGACCAGCCGGACGAATCGTTCGGCCTCGATCAGCTCACCGTTGACCTGGAGTTTCTCGCTGGCAACTTGCAGGTACGGGGAGGTGTGGACTCCGGTACGATATCCGGCCTCGGCAAGAATCGCCGCGAGCGCCGTGGTCGTCGAGCCTTTCCCGGAGGTGCCGCCGATGTGTACCTTGGGAATGCCTGCGGCAGGTGAGCCAAGGAAATCCAGGAACGCGCGGAGCCGGTTCATGCGCTGTAGCGCCCGTTGCTGAACTGCGCTCCGTGAGCTGTCCGTGGCGGTTGGTGTCGCGGTGATAAGTGCATCGAGCCGGTTCACGGCATCGTGGAACCCGGCGATCTGATCTGGCATGGGGGTGGAGACTCCGGCAACGGTGGCGCGCGTTCGGCGAGATCGGGCCGAACCGTTACCATTATGATGGTTACGCAATCGGATGTGGTACCGCCGCTGCGCCGCGCGGTACCCGAAACGTGGCATGCATGGCGCTCGGGGGACTGGTCGATCGATGCTCAACATACTCGTCACACTCGTGATCCCGGTGATCGTGCTGACTCGGTTCAGCGGCGAGGATGATCTTGGACCCGCCCGGGGGGTAATTGTTGCTCTGGCGTTCCCGATCGGCTGGGCCGCCTGGGAGATGTATCGGCAGCGCAAGATTGGATGGACGCCCATTGTCGGTGTCGTCAGTGTGCTGCTGACCGGCGGCATCGCGTTGCTGGAGCTTCCGCCGGAGCTGGTGGCGATCAAGGAGGCTTCGATTCCGCTGGCGCTCGCTCTGGCGATCCTGGTCTCGGCGTGGATTGGCAAGCCGCTGGCGCGCATCTTCCTGAACCAGATGCTCGATCGGAACAAGGTGGAGCAGGCGCTGGCCGAGCGAGGCACCACGCAAGCCTACGAGGAGCGTACCGCCAAGGCAACCTACATGCTGGCGTCGGCGTTCCTGTTGTCCGCCGCCCTGAACTACGGATTGGCCAGGGTGATCGTGACCAGCGAGCCCGGTACCGAGGCGTTCAACAGCGAGCTGGGCCGGATGACCGCGTTGAGCTTTCCGGTGATCACCATCCCGGTGATGCTCGTCCTGTTCATCACCGTGTTCTATATCCTGCGCATCGTTAACCAGCTCACCGGTCTCAACGCCGAAGAGGCGATCCGCCAGCCCGGCAAGGAGATCAAGGAGCCGGAGCAGGCGTAGGCGCGCGAGTTGCCTCGCGGTTCTCATTCAGCATCGCGGTGATACGCGACGGGGGGATCCGACGTCAGCAGGCGGGTCTCCCTGTTCGTGTTGGACTGTTGCCAATCAGCGGCGTGATACGAAAATCGGGTGATCAGTCGGTGTTTCCGATTCGTGTACGGGCCGGGCTTGTCCCGGCCATCGACGATGTACGGATGCACGAGGGAGAGGACACGCGACCCTCCCGTACGTGATGCAGCGAGTATTCACCCGAAGGCCGAATGATTCCTGATCCGGAGGATCTCTTCCGCAAACGGCGGCAGGGCCCGACGACGGGGGCGGGCCCTGCAAACCGACACGCACAGCGCACCCGGATTCGGTGTGATTCCTGCGTCGACACCGTCTGCTACTGGAGGGAGGGCGGTCCGCTGGATACCAGCGCCGGGTCGAAGTCGGTGAGGCGGGCGATCACCTCGTTCGAGAGCAGGGCTCCGCGCTCGGTGAGCCGGATGCGCGACGGCGTCGCGTCGAGCAGACTGAGGCCGACCAACCGGGATACCTCGTCGCCGGCCAGCGTCGCGAGCGAGATGCCGTGCCGCTCCTCGAACGCATCGAGCGCGATGCCCGATCGGAGCAGTCGCAGACCCATCAGGATTGTCTCCGTGATGCCGGTGACCGGATCGATCGTCTCGGTGTTGGCGACGGTAGCTCCATTGCGTTCGACCGCGGCGCACCACGTTTCCGGCAACGTGTGGTTGATGGTCCGCACACCGTCGAGATGGCCGTGCGCACCGGCACCAGCGCCGAGGTAGTCGCCGTGCTGCCAGTAGAGTGCGTTGTGGCGCGACCAGTGATCCGGATTCCGCGACCAGTTGGCGATCTCGTAGTGGGTCCACCCCGCATCGGCGAGGATCTCGACGGCAAGCTCGTACATGTCGGCGGTGGCGTCGTCGTCAGGCATGTGCAGGATGCCTCGTGCCTGCGCGTCGGCGTAGGGGGTGCCCGGCTCGACGATCAGGCTGTAGAGCGACAGATGGTTCGGCGGATCGGGTGCCGCGAGCAGCGTTTCGAGGTCGGTCCGCCACACATCCAGGGTCTGGCCGGGCCAGCCGAAGATGGCGTCGATGCTGATGCGGTCGAACCCGGCACTGCGCGCGTTCGCGAGCGCCGTCAGGACATCGCTCGCTTCGTGCTGACGACCGAGACGACGCAGGCCGCGG